>JBPCJP010000154.1:0-4862 GCA_051005175.1 Gemmatimonadaceae bacterium
TCTCAGCGCAATGATGGGATCGAGAGAAGCCGCCCGGCGGGCCGGCCAGACTCCAAACAGAACTCCAACCGTCGCCGCGAACACGAACGCGAGAACGACCGACGAGATGTCAACCGTGGTATTGAACCCGGCGAGACTGCTCAGCGCGAACGCTCCGCCGGCGCCGAGCACGACCCCGATCAGTCCACCGAGCAGGCAAAGGACTATCGCCTCGATCAGGAACTGAAAGAGGATCGCGGCCTTCGTCGCGCCGAGCGCTTTTCTAACCCCGATCTCCCGCGTTCGCTCGGTCACCGACACGAGCATGATGTTCATGATCCCGATCCCGCCCACCAGCAGGCTCACCGCCGCGATACCGGCCAGCAGGAACGTAAAAGTCCTCGTCGTCTCGGCGAACGTATTGAGGAACTCTGCCTGGTTCCTGATGTCGAAATCATCCCGCCGTCCCGGGGCGAGGCGGTGCTCCCTGCGAAGTATCGACTGGATTTCCGCCTGCGCCAGGGGAATATCCGGCTCGCTGCTGGCGAGCACGGCGATGTTGTTGAGTTCCGCCGTGCCCATCACGCGGTAGCGGCCGGTGGATAACGGAATGACGACGACCTCGTCGGGGTTGGGGCCGAATCCTCCCGCCTGGCCTTTCGATTCAAGCACACCGACGACCTCGAACTGAAGGCCGCCTAGCCTGACATGCTCGCCGATCAGCGCTTCAGGAGACTGGAGCCCAAGGTTCTCGACAACCGCCGAGCCGACTACAGCCACCCGCCGGATGCCGGCGTCCTCCGCCTCGTTGAAGAACCGGCCGGCGGCGAGGTTGAATTTCCGTACCGCCAGCCAGTTTGGCTTCGCCGCCGTGACCTGGGTCTGCGCGGTGAGCGATCCGAACTGAAGCAGAAGCCGCTTGTTCATCTCGGGCCCGACCGCCGCGAAGTAAGTCCCGCGCCGCTCAAGCGCCTCCGCATCCTCGATCGTCAGCTTTTCGTTGTTCTCAGTGGCGACACCAAATCCGCGCCTCGCACCAGGCCTCACAGTGAGAAGTGTGGTGCCTAGCGATGAGATCCGCTCACTGATGGAATTCTGCGCGCCCTTCCCGATCGCCACCATCGCGATGACTGCGGCGACACCGATCACGATTCCGAGCATCGTGAGGAACGACCGCATCTTGTTGGCGCGGAGTGCCCCGAGCGCGACCATCACGATCTCCTTCGCGAGCGTCACATTCGCACCCTTCTGCGCGAGGCGGCTCTCGTGACCGCGGTCCGGTTCAGGCACTCCGGTCCCGCGAAGTGCCATGCCGCGCTCTTCGACCTTCTGGGCTGGTGAGGTCATCGGTTTCTTCCGCTCTGCATCGTGATGGTTTGCATTCTGCTACCGATTGCCGGAAGCACCTGGACGCTGCTGACCCTGAGGCTGCTGTCTCTGCATCCCCGGCACCCCGCCGCGCGAGCGGATACGATCCATGTCTTCCTGCTGCCTCGCCTGCATCGCAGCGACGTTGAGAATCGCCACCGAGTCTCCGGGGCTGAGGCCGGAAAGCACCTCGGACACATCGAAGTTGCTGACTCCGAGCCGTACCATCCGCGGCGAGTACTTGCCGTTGTTTACAACGAAGACGATTCCGCGCCGCCCACCTCCGCGCTGTCCGCCAGCACGCTGTCCGCGCTGCTGCGGGGTCGCTGCTGACCCCGGCGTTCCCGAGCCGCCAGCCTGACTGACCGGCGTCACTCCCGCCCCCCTCTGCGCATTCTGCGTCGCGCCAGCGCTCTGCGTCTCTGGTTGACGGAGCTGTGCCCTCACCGAATCCGCGTCCAGCCCGAGCATCGTCGCAACCGACGCAACCTCATTGGGGCTGCGCACCGCATCATTCGAAACGGCCAATGCGTTGTCACGCCGCTCGACCTCGATCGACACCTCGCCGTTCATGCCCGGCATGAGAAGTCCCGCAACGTTATCTATGCTCACGAGCACGGGAAACATCGTCACACCCTGCTGGATCGTCGCCTGGGGCTCGATCTTCTCGACAGTTCCAGTGAACGGCCGGTCGGGAAATGCATCGACAGTCACTGTCGCCGGAAGGCCCGCGCGCACCTTGCCGATATCAGTCTCGTTCACGAGTGTGCGCACCCTGACCTTCGTCAGGTCCGCCATCATGAGAATCGTCGTGCCGCCACCAAAAGTGCCGGTGCCCGAGGCGATCACCTGCCCGATCGAAACCGGCTTGTTGATTACCGTGCCGGAGACCGGAGCTCTCACAGTCGCCTCCTCCAGCGCCTGCGCGCGGAGGTCGAGCGCCGCCCGGTTGCGAATCACGGTCGCCTGCGCATTCGCATACTCGATCTCGGCAGACTCGTTCTCGGCCGAGGTGATTATCCGTTCCTTGAAGAGCTCAGCCGCGCGGTCGCGGGCTGTCTTCGAAACGCGCGCCCTGATGAGCGCCGCATCGAGGTCGGCCTTTGCCTGAGCGTAGGAGTTGCGCGTGTCGCGGGTATCGAGCTGAATCAGAAGGTCGCCAGTCTTCACGTAAGTGCCTGTCTCTACAGGCATCGCGATGATCTGCCCGGAGGATTTCGCCTTCACCTCGATGACGTTTATCGGCTCTACCACGCCTGTCGCCTGGGCATCGACGACGATTGTCTGCCGGTCAACAGCGACGACAGGAATAGTCAGCTGGTTCTTGTTTTCCTTCGAGCATGCCGCAAGCGAAAATGCGGCGATCACGAAGGCAGTCTTTCTCGTCAAGTTCATCTCCTAAAGATCGCGGCCGATGAGCGCTTCGAGCTGCGCCCTTGCCACGCGGTAATCGTATCGGGCCCTGATGAGTGAGGTGCGCGCGTTGTCGAGCTGTGTCTGCGAGGTAAGAAGGTCGAGCAGAGTCGTCGCGCCGAGCTCGTAACGTCGCTGCTGCACGCGAAGATCCTCCTCCGCCGCTCTCACCGACTGCATCTGGATGTCGACCTGCTCGCTGGCGATCCGCATCTGGCCAAGTGACTGCACCAGCGTCTGCCGCGCGAGATACCTCGCATCCCTCACCGACGCCTCGGCTACATCCTCGGCCACAATCGCGCGGGCTACCGCGACTTCGCGGTTGAGATTGTTGAACAGCGGAAAATTGAGGCTGAAGTTGAGACTCTGGCTGTAGGCGTACCGCTTGTCCCCCAGGCCGAAGCGCGGGTCGAGGCCGCTGCCTCCACGACTGAAGCTCATGTTGACGGTAGGAAGGAACGAGCTCTTGGCAGCACGAACCGATGCGTTTGCGGCAGTGAGTTCTGCATCTGCCCGCTCGATCACGGGGGCCTTCTCGATCAACGCCTCGAGCTCGGCGAGTGTAGGCAAAGCCGGGCGCTGGTCAATAGTGTCAGAGGCCACGGCAGTCACCGGAGTCGGCGATGCCACGAGCCGGGTGAGGGTCGCATTTGCAAGCTGGAGATTGTTCCGGGCTGTGAGGCGCGCGAGCCGGGCATTGCCCAGCAGGACGACTGACCGCAGCGAGTCCGAGACCGTTGCTGCGCCTGCCCTGAGCCGGAGCGATGCAGCGCGAAGCTGCTGTTCTGTCTGCTGGATCTGCGCATCTGCCGCGCTCTCTGATTCGCGCGCGGCGAGGATGTTGTAGTACTGCTGCTTGACCTGAAGCGCGATGTCGTACCGCGACGATGTCTCATTCGCGGCTGCCGCATCGACTTCTGCTTTTGTCCGCTTGAGGTCGAAGTAACGCCGCCCGCCGTCAAAGAGCTGAAGGCTGCTCGAGAGACCGGCTGAATAGCTCGTCGGCTGGCCGGTGAACGGAACCAGGTTGCCCTGCGTGTCGAAGCGCTCACCTCTCTGGTTATTCCTGCCCGCCGAGAGCGAAAGGCTGGGGAGGAAGGCAGCGTATGACTGCTTCACCGCGGCTTCAGAGGTTGCGATGGACCCGCGCGCCTGGACGGCCGCCGGCGCGTTCCGCTGTGCGAGCCGAATGGCCTGGTCCAGGGGGATCGGCGTGGCAGTAGTGTCTGTAACCTGAGCGACGGCTGTTGCCGGAGCCAGGAGAAAAGCGGCGATCGCCGCAGCAAGTCTCATCATCTCACGTCTTTCTGTTTTTTCCTGTTGCTGTCGGAGCGCGCCCTTGCCTCGGCGCGCCGTCGTCCCTTCTCACGCATTTCGTCGAGCTTTGCGGCCTGCTCCGGTGTCAGCGCGCGCTTGAGCTGCTCGTGAGTGGTATCGCTGACGGCTCTGGCGAGCTTCTGGATCGAGTCCATCTGCGGCCGTATCGGCGCCCACAGCTGGCGCATCTGGGTGCGCCTGTACGTGGTTATCGAATCGAACGTCACCCTTTGCTCCGGAGTGAGGTTCAGCTCCTTTGCCATGCGGTCGAGCGAAGGCCGGCCACCCCGCTCGTGCTTTCCGCGCGACATGTAGCGGTCGGCGGTGAAGCCCAGTGCGCCCCCCGCGAGGAAGGCGACAGCCAGAAAAATCAAAGCGTAGCTTTTTGAGCGTTGCATTCAGTTGCTCACTTCAGTTGGAGAGGTAATAGCTGAGGGCGGCCGCATCGCCGTAAGTCGGGATGTACTGCCCGGCGATCGGTTCGTCAGAAGCCGTAATGAGATCCGGCTGATTCACTGCCTCGTATGCGACCTGGTCATCGGGTGCGGCGAGGCGATTGTTGACGACGCCAGCGAATGCGAAAATCGCCGCGGCTGCGACAAGTCCAACGCGAGCCCAGGGAACGAGCTCTGCCCACCAGCCTCTTTCGGCTTCCGCTGATATGCGCGCCATTATGCGACTTTCGAGACCCGACCAGTAGACGTCGGGCCAGGCGGCGGCATCCGGCGGCATATACGCCTCACGGATCAGCGAAACTACCGGCTCTCCAGGAGAGTCGGCTCGTT
>JBPCJP010000155.1:0-15842 GCA_051005175.1 Gemmatimonadaceae bacterium
ATCGCCCATGCGAGGTCGTTGTGACCGTCTATCAGCGGCGTCGATTCGAGGATGCGCCTTGCCCGCGCAACGTGCGCCTCAGTGACCTGGGCGGACAACGGCTCGGTTACGATTGTGAGTGCCAGCAGCGGCAGAATACATCTCATTGATTCGGTCCAGAGGAAGAAACCCGGCAGGAGTCGAAAGGTAACGTTCTTTACTGACCTGCTCCATGACGCTAGAATCCGCGCAATGAAAGAGGACTCGGTCAAACCACTGGACTTCGGCGACCAGAAGTCGCTCGACTCTGCACTGTCGGATTCGGTGCGCTCCCTCCAGGAGTCAGGAATTCTCCGGATCACCCGGCAGGTTCGCGGCATGCTCGCGCGAGGCGAGACGGTCGTCAACCTTACAGTCGGCGATTTCGATCCGCGCTACTTCCCGATCCCGAAGCAACTTGCGCAGGGAATCCAGGACGCGGTGGCTCGCGGCGAGACTAATTATCCGACGCCGGAGGGAATGCTCACGCTGCGTGAAGCAATCTCCGAGTACGTTCTCCGCACAGCAGGCGTTCGTTATCCCGTCGAGGCGATAGTCGTCTGCAGCGGCGGGCGACCGGTGCTCTACGGAGCATACCGCGCAGTCGTGAATCCGGGCGACAAGGTCGTGTTCTCGGTTCCCTCCTGGCAGAACGAAGCATACGCGTTGATAACCGGCGGCGAGTCAGTGGTAATCGAGGCGACGGCCGACACAGGTTTTCAGCCGACGCTCGAGCAATTCCGTCCGCACCTCGGCGACGCCGCGATGATCTGCATCTGCTCTCCCGGAAATCCCACCGGCACTGTGATGACGGAGCAGCAGCTCGGCGACATTCTCCGGGCCGTGGTGGAGGAGAACATGAAGCGCGAGTCGAGTGGAACGCGGCCGCTTTTTGTTCTCCACGACCAGATGTACGGCGCACTCGTCTCGGAAGGCCAGAAGCACGTATTCCCCGCCGCGATCGTGCCTGAATCGGCGAGGTACGTCATCTCGGCTGACGGCGTGTCAAAGGCGTATGCGGGTACGGGCCTACGGGTGGGGTGGATGCTCGCAGCGCCGGCGATCGGAGCGCGAGTTCGTGACCTGCTGTCGCACGCGGGAGCATGGGCGCCACGTGCGGAGCAAAGCGCCGTCGCGGGGTTCCTTCGTGATCCGGATGCGATCGCCACATTCCGGAAAGAGATGGATGCGCGGATCGCGGAGCGCCTCCAGGCAATGCACGAAGGATTCACTGAGCTGAGGAAGGATGGATACCCTGTCGACTCGATCAATCCGCAGGGGGCGATCTACTTTTCGGCGCAGTTCAATCTCCATGGGAAAAGCATCGACGGCCGGGAGATCACCACCGACGACCAGATAAGAGTACTGCTGCTCGAACGGGCCGGCGCCGCGGTCATACCGTTTCAGGCGTTCGGTGTGCAGAAGGAGTGCGGATGGTTCAGGCTTTCCGCCGGCGCTGTTTCTCTCGACGAGATACGCTCGCTGTTCCCCAGGATCAGGGCACTCCTCGATGAGATTCAGTGACGTGGGGTGGGCCGCTATGGCTGCCTCGCGCGACCACTGAAAAGCCGAAACGAAACAAAGTCAGAAAGGGCTGAAACCAAACGACCCGCGGATACGTCCGGTCAGCATGTTCCTCGACCCCCGCGCTCTCTTCATGCTCGTTCTACTGGTCGGTGTCACCGGCTGGGTGTTGAAGGGGCTCATGGTTACCTGGCATCGCCTGAGGACCGGCGACAGGGCCGCAGGACCGCAGCTCGGGGATATGGAATCCCGGCTTCGCAATGTCGAAGAGGCAACTACGAGCCTGCTCATGGATGTCACGAACCTTCGCGAGAAGCAGAGGTTCATGACGCGGCTCCAGGCGGCGTCAGCGTCGGTAGAGCCGACCAGCGTGGCGCAGCATGCTTCGGGGTCGGATATCTCTCCGATGTCGACTCAGAGCATTCCGGTCATGCCACGAATGGGAAAACGCTAGTCTAGCTATTCGCTATTCGCTATTCGCTTTACGAGCGTGAGGATCGTATAGATCGCGACCGGCTCGCTTTCCTGATTGGTTACCTCGACATCCCACGCAACGACTCCCTGCGGGACTGTGTCAGGCATCGGATCCTTCGCTGTCTTCTGCTTGCAGGTAAGCCGCACCTGAATCGTGTCGCCGGCGTAAACCGGCTTCACGAACCGGAGGTTGTCGAGCCCGTAGTTGGCGAGAACCGGACCCGGTGCTGGATCCACGAAAAGCCCCGCGGCTGCCGAAAGCACGAAGTACCCGTGCGCGACCCTTTTCTCGAACAGCGATTCGCGCGCCGCGATGTCGTCCATGTGCGCGTAGAAGAAATCTCCGCTGATTCCCGCGAAGTTGACGATGTCCGCTTCAGTGATCGTGCGGCGATGAGTGATGAGCGTGTCGCCGATCTCGATCTCCTCGAAGTGTTTCCTGAACGGGTGAATTCTGTCTTCGGGCTGTGAAGCTCCCTTCATCCATTCGCGGGAGATCGCGGTGAGCGTGGTCGGCGAACCCTGGAGCGCGGTGCGCTGCATGTAGTGGAGCGCGCTCCGGATGCCTCCAAGCTCCTCTCCGCCGCCGGCCCGGCCTGGCCCGCCGTGAACCAGCCCCGGAAGCGGGGACCCGTGACCTGTCGATGCTTTCGCGCTCGACTTGTCGATGATCATGATGCGGCCGTGATGTGACGCGGTTCCGAGAACGACATCGCGGGCGATGTTGTCATCCGACGTGAAAAGCGACCCGACGAGGCTGCCGCGGCCGAGCTTGGCGAGTTCGACCGCCTCCTCGACGCTCGAGTAGGGAATCACCGTGTTCACCGGCCCGAATGCCTCGATCGTGTGCGGGGCGTCTGTGTTGAACGGCTTGCCACAATAAAGAAGCGTAGCGGGAAAAAACGCTCCTTTCGACTTGTCGCCGGCGGCGATGTCGAAGTTGTCGGGGTCGCCGAAGACGAGCTCCGACCCGTCCTTCAGGCACTCGACGTTGTGCCTCACATCGTCCACCTGCGACTTGCCGACGAGCGGTCCCATCCGCACGCCCTCGACCTGCGGGTCGCCGACCTTCACGCTGCCCAGCCGCTTCGACAACGCCTTTATCACGTCGTCGATCATCGGCTCGGGCACGAGTGTGCGGCGGATCGCCGTGCACTTCTGTCCCGCTTTCGTCGTCATCTCGCGGGCGACTTCCTTGATGAACAGGTCGAACTCTTCAGTACCGGGCGCCGATTCGGGTCCGAGCATCGAAAAGTTCAGCGAGTCAGCTTCCATGTTGAAGCGGGTCGAGTTCTCGATCATTGCCCTGCCTGACTTGAGCTTCCGGCCGGTTGTCGCCCCGCCGGTGAACGTAACGACGTCCTGTCCGGTTACGTGGTCGAGGAGGTCGCCGGTCGAGCCGACGATGAGCTGCAGAGCTCCTTCGGGGAGGATCTCCGACTCGATCATCGCCTTCACCATCGCATGGGTCAGGTATGAAGTGATAGTTGCGGGCTTGACGATCGCCGGCATTCCGCCGAGGAATGTCGGTGCGAGTTTTTCGAGCATTCCCCAGCAGGGGAAGTTGAAGGCGTTGATGTGGACCGCAGTCCCCTCGAGCGGAACGCAGATATGCCTGCCGACAAAGCTGTTGTCCTTCGAGAGGATCTCGGCGGGCCCCTCAACGTAGAACGTCTCGTTGGGGAACTCGCGCCGGCCCCGGCTGGAATACGCGAAGAAGGTTCCGATTCCTCCCTCGATGTCCACCCACGAGTCTGACTTCGTTGCGCCGGTTGCCTCGGAGAGCTTGTAAAACTCTTCCTTTCGCTCCATCAGGTACTTCGCCATTTCCTTGAGCATGCGGGCGCGTTCGTGGAACGCGAGCTTTCGGAGGTTCGGATTGCCGGTGGCGCGCGCGTACTCGAGCATGCCCTTGAAGTCGAGTCCTTCGCTCGTCGCTTCGCCGATCTTTTCGCCGGTAACGGCATGGATGAGGTCGGCGCCGCTGCCTTTGCCTTCTACCCATTCGCCGTGGGCGTAGCTACGAAGTTTCGATGTCAATCAAGCCTCGATGTGTTCGTTGGGGCGTTTTTGAAAGATATCACCCGATCCTAATACGAAAATTGCAGTAGCGGATTCACGATGGCGGGTGCAGTATGGTCGCTGGATCCGTTGCTTATGCCAGGGTGACCTGTCCATGACACCCAACCTACAACCCTTCCACGACTCCGGGAGAGGCCGCAAGCGGCTCGAGCCTGGCGTATTCTTCGGACGCGCCGTCGCCGTCCGGCGTGTTGCGGATCTGGTGCTGGTCGACTCGCTGCACGGGCCCGGTTGGCGGATCCCGCGGCACCAACACGAGAACGCGTACCTCTCACTGATCCGCCGTGGTAGCTTCACCGAGACGTACGGCCGCCGTAAACGCGTCGTCATTCCTGGCATGTTGCTCGTGAACCCGCCTGGAGAATGGCACTCTGAGCAGATGGACGGTCACCCGGTGGAGTCGTTGAACGTCGAGCTCAGCCCCGTCTGGCTGCGTGAGCTGTTCGAACTTGGTTCGCCTCTCGACCGATCCGCGGACATGCGCGGTGGACAGATCGCGTCCCTCGGACACCGTCTCCTGCGTGAAGTGTCCCGTCAGGATGTGGACTCAGCCTTCGCCATCGAGAGCCTCACGTGGGAAATCCTGTGCGCAGCCCTGAGGCGACGCCCCTTGGCGCCGAATCGTACGAAGCCGGGATGGCTTCGCGATGTCGGCGATCTAATCGACGGCAGTCTGGCCCGCCCGCCAGTGCTGGGAGCTCTAGCACGTGAAGCGGGCGTGCACCCGGTTTACTTCGCGGTCGTGTTCCGACACTTCTATGGATGCTCACTGGGCGAATACTCGAGACGGCGGCGGCTGGACGCGGCTCGAAAGCGGCTCGCCGATCCGGGCGCATCGCTTTCCGGAGTTGCCTTCGACCTGGGATTCGCTGACCAAAGTCACTTCACCCGCACATTCAAGCGGTACACGGGCATGACGCCGCATCAATACCGCACCTTTCTCACGTTCAAGACTCGCTGAGCGCGTTCCGCTAGCGTGATCGACGCCAACTGATGGCGTCAATCACCGGAGGCTTGAATGTCACGGATCGCGCTGCCGCTCCACGAGGCTTTACTCGTGCCCGTCTCACTATTGCAGGCGCCGAACGCGCTACCCAATGTCCCCATGGGGGCGATGCCCCGGCTTCGCGCCAACCGCTCAGGGCGGCCGTTCATGCCCAGCTTCTTGACCCTGCTCGTCTGGTTGCTGGTGAGCGGTTGCGGCGGCGATATGGCAGCGCCCACCCCTCCACCGCCCCCCCGCCGCCCCCTCCGTCTCCGGTCCCGAATGCCCTGCAGGGATCCTGGGTCACGGTACTCTCCGGGACCGAGGAGCGCGTTACACTGACGCTCGGCGCGGGGAGCTATCATATCAAGAGAGGGACCAATGAGGCGTCCGGGGTGATCACCGTCGCTGGCGACCGGATCGACTTCTCCGGCTCGAGTGTGTGCACCGGCACCGGGGCTTACCGGTGGTCGTCACCCGGCAGCTCACTCGCGTTCAGCGCATTGACTGCGGATGCATGCCCCGGTCGCAGCGAGGTGCTGGCCGGGTACACCTACAACAAGAGCGGGTGAACTGGCGCGCGCCTTCTTCGCAACGATCAAGCATCCTCTCGACGGGCGGTCCAGTATCTTTTGGAGTCCGTGGCATTGCGTCAGCGCTCACTGCTCTGACGCCACGTCCCGTATGTCGCGCTTTGCTCAGGCCTGTCCGGCTCCTTCTCGCGCAGCGGCTCCACGGGCCTCAGGGTCTCCCTGATCTTCTGCGGGAGCGATTGATAGAGCCGGGTGCCCTCAGTCTTCCACGCGATCATCGCGTCGCTTACGTCCTTCACGATCTTCGCCGGGTTGCCCACCACTACCTTGCGCGGTGGAATCTGCATCTCCGCCGGCACGAAGCACAGCGCCCCAATTATGCACTCGGCTCCGATGACCGCGTTGTCCATGATTACCGCGTTCATTCCGACGAGCGAGTCGCGGCCGATGCGCGCTCCGTGCACGATCGCGCCGTGCCCGATGTGAGCACTCTCCTCGAGAGTCACGATCACGCCGGGGAACATGTGCACCGTGCAGTTCTCCTGCACATTGCATCCGTCCCCGATCACAATCCCGCCCCAGTCGCCGCGGATCGCCGCGCCCGGTCCCACGTAGACGTCGCGGCCGATTATCACGTTGCCGGTGACGGTCGCGTTGGGATGGATGTACGCGGACTCGTGGATGACGGGAATGAACCCCTCGAACTCGTAGATCACGCCCGCTCTAGTATCGTAGCCATTCCCTGGCCGACGCCAATGCACATAGTGCAGAGGGCGTAACGTCCGCCGGTCTCCTTCAGTTCGTGCGCCGCAGTGAGGATCAGGCGTGCTCCTGACATTCCAAGAGGGTGACCAAGCGCGATCGCGCCACCGTTCGGGTTGACCCTGGAGTCATCGTCGGCGATACCCAGCTCGCGCGTGCACGCGAGTGACTGGGCCGCGAACGCCTCGTTGAGCTCGATGACGCTCATGTCGGCCATTGTGAGCCCCGCCTTTTCGAGCGCCATGCGGGATGAGGGAACAGGTCCCATCCCCATCGTGCGCGGTTCCACGCCTGCGGCAGCCGACGAAACGATTCGCGCCATCGGCTCGAGATTGTATTTCGACAGCGCGGCCTCCGAGGCGACGAGCAGCGCTGCGGCGCCATCGTTGATTCCGGACGAGTTGCCGGCGGTGACTGAGCCCTTTCCATCAGTGCGGAAGGCTGGCTTGAGCTTCGCCAGAATATCCAGCGTGGTGGCAGGGCGGATGAACTCGTCCTCGGCGAACGACACCGGATCCTTTCCCCGCTTCTCAGCCGGGATCGAGACTGGTGAAATCTCGCGCTCGAATCTTCCCCTGGACCTGGCGTTTGCAGCCTTCATCTGCGAATTATACGCGAAGGAATCCTGATCGTCCCGTGTTATCCCGTACTGCTCGGCGACGTTCTCCGCGGTCTGGCCCATCGAGTCGATGCCATAGGTGTCACGCATCTTCGGGTTGACAAAACGCCAGCCGATGCTCGTGTCGAAGAGCTCGCTGTTGCGCGCAAATGGCTGCCCTGATTTTGACAGTGCGTACGGAGCCCGGGTCATGTGCTCCATTCCGCCTGCGATGTACAGGTCGCCGTCGCCGGCTGCGATCGCACGGCCTGCGCTGACGACCGCGTTCATGCCCGATGCGCAGAGCCGGTTGACTGTCTCGCCAGGCACCGTCACCGGGAGGCCCGCAAGCAGCAGCGCCATCCTTGCAACGTTGCGGTTGTCCTCGCCTGCCTGGTTGGCGCAGCCGAGAATGACATCGGTGATCACCGCGGCGTCGATATTCGTGTGGCGTGCCATAAGGGAGCGGATCGCATGTGCAGCGAGGTCGTCGGCTCTGACAGCCGAGAGCGAGCCGGCGAAGCTTCCGATCGGGGTACGGATGCCGTCTATAATGAAGGTGTTTGTCATCGCATTGAAAATCTAAGTCAGCCGCCCGAAGATGGGGGTTGGGCGCGAGCGGTCTTGAATGCTATAGTTGCAAGAACCGTTTGCTCGTACCAGGAGGGCGCCGAAGTGATCCCGACTACGGACCGAGTGGCGAACTCGAGAGTCATGCTGTGCCTGGCGATCGCGCTGGTCGCGACGAATACGGGCTGCGCGTCATCAGCCCGGCAACAGCCGGAACCCGACAAGTACCCGCATTCCGGCGAGCCGATCGGAACGGTACGGCAGATCTACGACGGCGTGCTCACGCCGGAGATGGCGGCAAACACATTCAGGAACATCGACAGGTTGTTTCCCGTTCGCACGGTTGCGCGGTCCATCGCCCCGATGCCGTTGCCTCCCGCTGTCACGCCGCTCGGGAACGTGAAGTTCGTGGACAGCGGGAAACAGTATGACATCGATGACTATATCGAGTTGAACCGTGTGGCCGGTCTGATCGTGCTCCATGGCGGTCGTATCAAACTGGAGCGGTATCGGCTTGGAAGCTCCGAGCGGACGCGCTGGATGTCGATGTCGATTGCAAAGTCGATAACGTCAACGCTTATCGGTGCGGCCCTGAAGGAAGGGCACATCGGCAGTATCGATGATCACGTCACGCGATATGTCCCGTCCCTGGCCGGCAGCGGATACGACAGTGTAACAGTGCGCGACGTCCTGATGATGGCGTCGGGCGTGAAGTGGACCGAGACTTATACCGACCCGACATCCGACCGCCGCCAGCTCCTCGAGGCGCAGATCTCCCAGGTACCGGGGTCGCTGATGGGAGTCATGAGAACCCTCCCGAGGGTTGCCCAGCCCGGCGCCGTCAACAACTACAACACCGGCGAGACACAGGTGGCGGCAGAGATCCTGCGAAACGCCACAGGCCGCCCGCTCGCGACGTACCTCCACGATCGCATCTGGGGCAGGTTCGGGATGGAGTCTGATGCCAACTGGTGGCTCGATTCACCGGACGGCGTCGAGATCGGAGGCAGCGGCTTCAGCGCAACGCTGCGCGACTATGCCAGGTTTGGCCTCTTTGTGCTCAACGGCGGAATCGCAGGCGGCGAGGCGATCCTGCCGGATGGATGGATCGCTGAGGCGACGACGCCAAAGGTTCTGAGCGGTGGAACGCCCCTGCAGTACGGATATCTCTGGTGGACCGGCAGCACGGCACTGTCGAGACGGGACCGCGTCTTCGTCGCCGAGGGAATTCACGGCCAGTTCATCTATGTGAATCCGGCGGCAAACGTGGTGATCGTGGTGTTGAGCGCGCTCCCGAAGCCAGCCGGCGGCGCGGTAATCGACGATTTTGCGTTCTTCGATGCCGTGACCCATCGACTACAGCCACGGTGTGCGTCCGGTCCGCCGCATGATGCTCGTTAGGCAAGTCCTTCCATCGTGAAGCCGGAGTACTCGAGCTCGCTCAGTAGCGAATCCTTCTGCACCTCCGTCAGTTCGACCAGGGGCGGCCGCACGGTGAGCCACGATGTATCCCCTCCGTGGTGGGCGATCGCGGCCTTCAGCGCGGGTATCATCGGATAACTCGCGAAGATTCCGCGAATCACATTCAGCCGCTGCTGCTGAGCATCCGCGTTTTCAGACTGCCATGTAGAGAACAGATTGGCGATTGCAGCAGGATTCACATTTGCTGTCGCGCTAATGCAGCCGACGCCGCCGCTCTGAAGCCCCTGCAGCAGGAACGACTCGCTCCCCGGAAAAACGTCGAAGCCATGGCGCGCGAAGTTGTCTATGTAGGACTGCGTGTTGCTCCAGTCGCCGGATGAATCCTTGGCCCCAGCGATAATGCCGGGATACGCCTCGAGCAGCCGCTCGATCAGGGGAATCGTAAGGGCGACCTGCGAAACGGGCGGGATGTTGTACAGATAAATCCGCAACCGCGAATCCCCGACACGCTCGATCACCTCGGCGAAATTCCTGAACAGGCCATCGTCGCTGACGCCCTTGTAGTAGAAGGGCGGGAGCATCAGCACGCCGGCACAGCCGTGCTTCACTGCATGCGCGGTGAGGCGCACCGAATCGGGAAGGGCGCAACAGCCGGTACCCGGCATCATGCGCGCGGGGTCGACCCCGCGGGCCACAAGCTCGTCGAGGAGCTCGACCTTCTCGTCGACCGACAGCGAGTTTGCCTCGGAGTTTGTCCCGAACACCGCCAATCCGACATTATTCGAGAGCAGCCACCGGCAGTGGTCCGCCAGTCGCTCCGGATCGGGAGAGAGATCGCGCCTGAACGGGGTGACAACGGGGGAGAGAACGCCGGTGATGCGAGCTGGATTTTCCATCGCCTATCTTCTCGATCAGAAGGCCGCCCGGCAAGGAGGGTTCATAGGCGCCCGGTGCCTCCACTCATTGCGCTCGCGGATGACGGGGGTGATTTTGTTCGTGGTCAATTCTGAAATTCAATTCTCAACAGGAGGTCGCCGTGAAGGGAAGTGCTTTTCTAGCTGTAGCAATGTCGTGCATCCTGTCGATGCCGCTTATTGCCCAGGTGGCACCGGCGCCCGTGCCGGCCAGTGAAATGGCCTGGGTCGACCTTGACCCATCGGGTGCGCCGGGAGTCAAGATTGCCACCGTCCGCGGTGACCTCAAGGAAGGGCCGTTTGGCGCATTCCTCAAGCTCCCCGCAGGCTTTGCGGCTCCACTTCACAAGCACACTCATGAGATGAGGCTCGCGATAGTGTCGGGCACGTACATTCAGGCTCAGGAAGGAAAGCCCGAGTTCAGGCTGGGACCCGGATCTTATCTGGTTCAACCCGGCGGCGACTATCGGCATACGACGGCGTGCGACAAGGCGTCTGACTGCGTGTTCTATTTCGAAAGCGACGGGGGCTTCGATTTCCATGTGGTAGAACCAGGGCCTGCCCCCGGGTCAGAGTAGATCGGCTCGGCGCCACGCCAGGGCGCGTTGACTGCTAGGCGCACATCGGAGCCACGCCATATCAGCGGATCCACACCGTGATGCTCTGACAGCGCGCACTGCCCGGAGGGCTGACACCGCGGCAGCGGGCGTGTATTGTTGCCGGTAACCCCGACCGGCAAACCAATCATGACGCTCCCGCGCCGCATCTTTCTTCTGACATTGCTCTCCGCCCTCCCGGCGACAGCAACGACCCAGACGACCGGAGACGCTCGCCCGTTCGGCACTCTCCGCGAGCAGGCCGAAACGCAGCAGCAATGGCTCGCCTCGCGGATCGCCACGGTCGTGCCGGCACTAATGCGCAAGTATGACGTCGACATGTGGGTGATTCCGATGCGGGAATACAATGAGGATCCCGTATTCACGTCACTCGTCTCGCCCACCACCTTTGCGGCGCGCCGCAGGACGATCTATGTCTTCTCGATGCGCGGAGACTCGCTCGAGAAGCTTGCGCTGGGCGGCAGCTCGCAGGGGGGAGTGTACACTGCGATTCGATCGACGCAGGCGGCCGCCGGTCCGGCTGGCGCACGCGGGGAGAGAACAGCCGAGCTGTGGGGTGATGAACAGTGGCTCGCGTTGAAGCAGGTTATCGAGGAGCGCGATCCGCGCTCGATCGCGGTCAACGTGTCGCGCGTTTTCGCATTCAGCGATGGTCTGAGCGCCGGCGAAATGGCCGGCATGCGGGAATCCCTCGGCGACGAACTGACGCGCCGGTTCGTGAGCCATGACGGGCTGGCACTCGACCTGATAGCTACGCGGCTGCCGGGGGAAGCGACGTTCTACAAGGAGATGCAGGAGGTTGCCTGGTCGATAATCGACAGCGCCTTCTCGAACGCCGTCATTACTCCCGGTGTGACGACGACTCAGGATGTCGTCTGGTGGATGCGGCAACGCGTCAACGACCTCGGCCTCGGCAGCTGGTTTCAGCCGTCGGTGAGCGTGCAGAGGCGCGGTGTGACTGAAGCTGATCTGGGCCCGAACCCGATGATCCAGCGCGGGGACGTGCTGCACTGCGATTTCGGGATTGTTGCGCTGGGTCTCAACACCGACACGCAGCACATGGGTTATGTACTTCACGAGGGTGAGCCCGCGCCGCCGGCGGGACTCGTGGCGGCGCTTCGCAGGGGCAACCGTCTCCAGGACATAGTGATGGAGGAAATAAAACCTGGCAGAACCGGGAACGAGGTTCTGCTGTCGTCGCGAGCAAGGATGCTGGCGGAAGGAATCGACGGAACCGTCTACACTCATCCAATCGGCAAACACGGTCATGGCGCTGGTCCGCTCATCGGCCTGTGGGACTACCAGGAAGGAGTGCCGGGCCGGGGCGATGCGAAAATAATTCCGTCGATGTGGTTTTCCATCGAGCTTCAGGCAACCTCGCCGGTGCCGGAGTGGAATGGCCAGCGCGTGCGGATGGCGCTCGAGGAAGACA
The DNA here is from genome assembly GCA_051005175.1 of Gemmatimonadaceae bacterium. Taxonomy (GTDB): domain Bacteria; phylum Gemmatimonadota; class Gemmatimonadetes; order Gemmatimonadales; family Gemmatimonadaceae; genus UBA4720. The sequence goes on from JBPCJP010000155.1 coordinate 11,932, forward strand.
TGACGATAGATGCCGCCGGGAAGAACGCGTGGGCGCTTCGGAGACAGACCGGGTTGCATCTGGTCCGCTGAATCCCAGTGCCCTCACTTGCGGCTGCCGGAGCTGACGCACCTCGAGCGCGAGCCGATAGATCCGAGGCACTGCTGCAGTTCGTTCACTCGGTCAGTCGCTCGTCATGATGAACAGCGGCGCCCCGTCGAACTCGTAGATCGGACGCAATCGGTCAGTGTTGTAGTACTTCTTCACATCCACGACCTTCTTCTCCGATGTCACGCTGGTGATCGGAACGCTGTCGTAGAAGCCGCGGTGTACGCTCACGAGGCGCCCGTACTGCTTCTTCAGTATCAGGTCGAGCGCGAGATTTCCGAAAGCCATCGGCACTATCGAGTCGAGCGCATCGGGATCGCCTGAGCGAACCAGGTAGCCAAGCCGCTGACTCACGACGTCTATCCGCCGGCCCTTGTTGTATTTCGGCGAGAACTCCTTGAGCGCGGAAGCGACCTTGTCACCGATGCCGCCGAGCTTGCGGTGGCCGAACATGTCTGTCTCTTCGCTCTCGAAGCTCATGCCCTCGTGGGACCTGAGGCTCGCTCCCTCGGACACGAGCGCCACCGAGTATTTGCTGGGATTCCTGTTGTGGTCGTGCGTCATCAGCTCGGTGAGATGCTCGAAGTCCGCCGCGTACTCCGGAATAAGGCAGCGGTCTGCCGCACCGGCCATCGTCGGAAGGAGCGCAGTGAACCCCGCGTACCTCCCGAACACCTCGATCACCAGGAACCGCTCATGAGATCCCGCCGACGTGCGCAGCCGGTGCGTAAGCTCTATCGTGCGCGTCACACACGTGCTGAAGCCGATGCAGTAGTCGGTCCCGTACACGTCGTTGTCCATGGTTTTCGGGATCGCGACGACGTTCACGCCCTCGTCGTGCAGGCGCTTGCCGTAGCTGAGCGTGTCGTCACCGCCGATCGGGACCAGAACGTCGACGCCGATGTGCTCGAGATTCCTCAGCACATCTGCTGTCACGTCGTTGATCGGCTCGTCGTAGGCAGTGAGATGCGCCGGTACGCGAGCGAGTGGCAGGTGGCTTGGCCGCGTTCGGGAGGTGTGGAGGAACGTGCCCCCGGTGCGTCCGGCGCGATTTACGATTGCCTCGGAGAGCTCAAGCACGCACTCGGAGTTGTCGGCGCCCATGTCCCGGTTGTAGTCAACGAGCCCGGCCCAGCCGCGTCTGATACCGACGACCCGGTAACCTTCACGGAGCGCGCGGATCGTAATCGCTCTGATCGCCGGGTTGAGGCCGGGTACGTCGCCGCCCCCGGTGAGAATCGCGATCGTCATCTTGCTGTCATTCATGCCTTGAAACTTATCGCGGGTGGCACTGGCAGGGCCCAGGGGCAGGCGTCAGCTCACCGCCATGCTCGAGAGTGAGGGTCAGTCTGACGCGCAACGCAGGATGGCGGCAATATTGGCTGGCATCTTAAGCTCGTCCCTTGGCCGCTCCCGCGGAGGTATTGTGCGTCTCACGCCGTTGCTCGTCCTCTCGTTTACGCTGATTTCTGCGCGCCCCGGGCTTTCCCAGCAAATCGATCTGGGGACGACACGCCTGGTGGACCTCACCCATTCATTCAACGCCGAGACGATATTCTGGCCGACTTCTCCGTCCACTTTCCAGCTTCAGCAACTGGCCCACGGTCAAATGGAAGGCGGCTTTTTCTACTCTGCAAACGCTTTCTCCACGCCGGAGCATGGCGGCACACATCTCGACGCGCCGATCCACTTCGCTGAGGGCGGCCAGACCACGGACAAGATTCCTCTGGGCCAGCTCATCGGCCCGGCGGTGGTGATCGACGTTTCCGGTAAGGCTGCATCCAATCCCGACTACCGCCTCACCCGTGAGGATGTACTCGAGTTCGAGGGGGCGCACGGCAGAATCGAGCCAGGCACAATCGTCCTCCTCCGTACGGGCTGGAGCGCGCGCTGGCCGGACCGGAAGCGTTATCTCGGAGACGACACTCCGAACGACGCTTCCAAACTTCGCTTCCCGAGCTTTGGGGAGGATGCTGCGCGCCTGCTGGTCGAGGAGCGCAGCGTGAAGGCAATGAGCGATTACGAACCGACTCGTGTGCTCAGTTCATGGGCGTGTGATTCAGCCGATGACACGCCGCTTACCTGTGCAGCGACCCCGGCGTACATTCGGCCAGATACCTGATGCGCCGTCAGAAGTTACCCCTTCGATCCGGTTCCCAAGATGAATCGCTCCCATTTTCACATCACAGCATTCCTGATTCCCCTCGCGCTTTGCGTTGCTGGCGCGACTTCAGCCGCCGCGCAGGTGCGCCCCTACGCGGAAGTCATCCCCAACGCTGCAGGCGCGGAACGCGGGATGTTCGACGTGCATCGCGTGGGCGCGAACCTCTTCTTCGAGATTCCCGATTCGCTGCTCGGGCGCGAGATGATCATCATGTCCCGCTACGGGCAGGTGCAGCAGGGTCACTCCCAGGTGGGCGCGAACATGGCGCCTAACATCACGGTGCGGTGGGAGAAGCGGGGCGACAATGTTCACCTTCGCGCGACCTCTCACCAGACTACTGCAGATTCGGGCACCGCCCGCTCGATCGCGGTCGAGCAGCAGAATTTTGCGCCGGTGCTGCACTCTTTTCCGGTGGCAGCTCGCGGAAGCGGAACCAGCGTGATAAACGTCACTGAGCTCTATGTCGGCGAGCATCCGGCTTTCACGCTGCCGCGCCAGCAGCGAACTACCCTCGCGATACGGCGCTACGAGAGAGACCGCAGCTGGCTCGAGTTCTCGCGAAGCTTCCCGACCAACGTCGAAGTCCGCGTAGTACAGAGCTACTCCGCCGATCAGCCGCCAAGCAACGCGCGGGGAGGCGCGGTTTCGTTCGAGGTCAACCACTCGATGATCCTGCTTCCCGAGACGCCGATGATGCCTCGCCTGTGGGACGAGCGAGTCGGATTCATCAGCGTCGAGCGAACAAACTACTCACGCGACTTCCAGGGAGTCCGCCCGGAGCAGTACATCCGCCGCTATCGCCTCGAGCCGAGTGATACTGCAGCGTTCCTGCGCGGCGAGCTTGTCGAGCCGGTTAAGCCGTGGGTGTGGTACATCGATCCCGCGACACCTGAGAAGTGGGTCTCTTATATAGAAGCGGGAATTCTCGAGTGGAACGGAGCTTTCGAGGACGCAGGGTTCAGGAATGCGATCCAGGTGCGCCGAGCCCCGACTCCACAGGAAGACCCGACGTTCTCGCTTCTCGATGCACGCCACTCCGTCCTGCGCTATGTCCCTACGACGGTCCGCTCAGCCAACTCGGGCGGGGATGTCGTCGATCCGCGGAGCGGGGAAGTGCTTCGCGCGCACACGAACATGTATGAAGCAGTCGCCGAACGAATGCGGTGGCAGCTTCTCTCGCAGGTCGCTACTGCTGCGGACGACAAGCGCTATCGCAACTCGCGGCTGCCTGATGAGCTGATAGGCGAGGCAATCAGGTATGTATCGTCGCACGAGACCGCACACTCAGTTGGACTTCCGCACAACCAGCGGGCGAACTTCGTGTTCCCTGTGGATTCGATCCGGAATCCCGATTTCGTGCGCCGCATGGGCCACTCGGGATCGTCGGTAGGTCGCACGCGCTTCAACTACGCGGCGCAGCCGGGCGATGGAGTGCCGCCGGAGCGGAGGATGGGAATCTGGGACCGGTGGGCGGTCTACTGGGGCTATCGCCCGATCATCGAAGCGAAGACGCCGGAAGCTGAGACAGCCACCCTTCACCGGTGGATCAGGGAGCGCGCCGACAAGCCGTGGTTCAGGTATGCCGGTGCGCAGTTCGGCATGGATGAAGAGTGGGATCCGTACCGGATGACAGAGGGCATAAGCGCCGACCCGGTCGAGG
>JBPCJP010000156.1:0-5777 GCA_051005175.1 Gemmatimonadaceae bacterium
GCGCGGCACTCAAGCGCCGGCGGCTCACGCTCGCGCAGGCCCAGCGGGCGTTGACCGCGTACGCAGGGATCGCCATTCGCTTCGTCGAGGTCGACCTGGCGCTTTCGCTCGAGCTCGCCGCCGAGCACGGCCTCTACGCATACGACGCCTACCTGCTCACCTGCGCCCTGCAGCACCGGGCGCCACTGCTCACCCTCGACGCGGCGCTCTCACGCACCGCAACAGGGATCGGGATCGACCTCCTCGCGCTCGCCCCATGAAAGAATTCACGTACTCCGAAGCGCGCCAGCGACTGGCGGCGCTGCTTGATCGGGCGCGCCGGGATGGCGCGGTCCGCATTCGGCGGCGAGACGGCCAGGTGTTCGTCTTGCGCCCAGAAGCGGCAACCGACTCGCCGCTCAATGTACCCGGGCTCAAGCTTGCGCTCACGCGTGACGACATCGTCAGTCTCGTTCACGAAGGACGCCGTCCGGTGTAGGCGCCGTCCAACGTGAAGCGTTGGGCGGCTGAAACCCGACCGCAGGAGCGATAATGAAACCGTCCCTGAGACCGCTGGTCCTCATCTTGGGTGCCGTCGTCGTCGGCTCGTTCGCATCAGGCCTGGAGTTCACCGCGACAGCATCGCAAGCGGACGCTGAGTTCGCCTCCGGAGCCAGGCCGTACCTTCAGAATCGCGCGAAGAGCTCAGCGTTCAGTGCTGCGATTCTCCCGGTGAAGATGCCATCGTGAAGGACGCCGCTACCGTTGCCGGAGCATGGGGGGATGAGCACATCGGCGCCCATCACCTCTTGGCCGCTCTGCTTCGCGACGGCGGCGGCGCCGTTGCACGCGTGTTCTTAGGTCGTGGAGTGACTGCCGAGCAGTTTGAGACGAAGGTACAATCTATCATCATCAAGCATCGCCCTCCGGGCAGCCACCCAGGCTCCGAGACACGCGCCGTCCAACGTACGTTGCACCTGACGGTGCTTGCAGGCGTTAGGTTTCTCCGCTGGGAAGTGTCGTACGATCACGAAGTTGTCGGCCGCGTCGCGAGCCGACCACCGCAGGTGAACTAGGGCGGGTTAGGCGAACCGAGTGGATGACCTTGTCAGACGTTCATATAAGGCTCAAGCAATGACCGGTGATAGTCGTCGCCCCGAGGAGAGCCAGAGCCGGGATCGCAGCAATCATCGCGTGAACTTGTCGATTGAGGGCATGGCTCGAACGTCTCCTTTTGCAGTGTGGATGACGTCAGTCTATTCGCGAATTCGGCCCACGGCTCGTACGAATGCGACAAAAAAAACGACAGGCCTGGAAGCCTGCCGTTCAGTTGCCCCTCCTGGGATCGAACCAGGACTCTTCTGCTCCAGAGGCAGACGTGTTGCCAGTTACACCAAGGGGCAAAAAATTGCCTGCCGGACACCGGAGGCAGCATTTCCAATCTAGCAACTTCATACCCCCGGTTCAATTGCCGGGGTTCCATCGAGTCGCTCCGGGGTAGAACTTTGAAAGCTGCTCCAGACCCGCGAATTCAACGGCAATGCCGCCCAGACATAGATACCGCACTACTTCGCCGGCGCTTCGCGCCGGCCTTCGACTTCTTGCGCTAGCCGCTCTCATCGGGCCCGCCTCGGCGTGCCGGGAAGTCGGGCCTGCGTTCGGACCGACGATACCAGCCGCGAGAGCCAACGCCGAAGCTCTTTTCGGGGGCATCGCCCAGCGTTTCACAAATGTCCAGCGCAACCAGAAGTTCGCCCACGCCCGCGGCCGCCTCGGGAAACACGCGCTGACTCCATCGGGCATCTACAACGACACCTCCGTGTGGACTTCGATGGGAAGCGACGGCACACGCACGGTCAACGTCGAAGGCGAGTTCGGGGGAAATAGATATCTCTTCGCCGCAAAGCCCTCGGCCTCCAGAGCCAATGCGCCCGGGGATTCCCGCCACCTGATGGTCCTTCGCCGCATCGACGCCGACGAATTCGAGTGGTACACGAACGTCGACATCGCTGCCGGCGCGATCACCGGCAACGACATCGCCAGCGTCATCGCTGCTCTCATGAGATCGGCGGAGAACCGAACGGTCCCCATGATCCGCGCCGACTATCGCGAAAGCTTTCCGCGAACCACGGCTTCTCTCGGCCGTCTCATGACAATCGACACGCTCAAGACTGTCAAGGGAACCGACGGAGCGACGACGATCACGCTCGGCGTGAGGCTCAACCCCGACGGTATAAGGCCCACGATGCCTGCGTTCGCAGCGTACCTCGACAAGTACGCGACAGAGTCGAGCTATCGTACAGTCGTGACTGACAAGCGGGGGGTGAAGTGGATCGAGCTGAACGGCGCCCGGAACTTCATGACGTTGACGCTGCGGTCGATCGACGGGAATTTCGCCCCATTCTCGGGACCGCTCCGGCCGCTTCCCGCCGAGCTCGTGATGACTTCGGATTTTGCGACGAAGATTCTCTTGTTCCGCGTTGGATTCCGGCGGCTCGTGGGCGATGTCACCATTCTCCGGAATCCGCACGAGCGGGGATGGTTCATCCAGTTCACGAAGGAACCAGAGTGGAGATTGCCGCCGACTGTCGGGTACCTCATCAATACTCCACTACGCCGGCCCTTCGAGGGGGCGGGCGCGATGTTCCGCCTCGCAATAGCCGACGCTCCCGGACAGCAGAGCATCATCGGCCGGCGGACTTCAGCCACCGTCCAGGAATCTCCGATACTGCGGTTCATCAACCGTCTTAGCGGGACGGCGATGGGCGACTTCGTCGGCAAGGTAGAGGTCGAGGAGAACAGGTTCGCGGCGGAGGTTTTCAACGCGATGCGGCTCGACTCACGGAGCCTGATCCAGTGAGCGCAATCGGTCTGTAGAAACAAGAAGGCCGCTGGAACCCCGAAGGATTCAGCGGCCAGTTGCTGGGGCTGGTGCCCCGATTCGTGCCACGCTCGCCGTCATTGGAACTCTACGTCCTACCGAACGGCGGCGGGCAGCTGTTATGAAGACCTTCTACACCTGCAATCGCAACAAGGTTCAAGCCCGGCCGCGATCAAACCTCAAATGGAGCTGAGGGGGATCGAACCCCTGACCTCACCGATGCGAACGGTGCGCTCTCCCAGCTGAGCTACAGCCCCGCGTCTACCGCGACAAGCTAGCTCGCATCTCTACTGAGGAGCAACCCGTCGCATCGGGTTCACAAACCAAAGCCCCGCTGAAAAGCTGGCGGGGCTTCAGACTTGAATCAAACATACGCGAATCCCTTCAGAAGTCAAGCAGGGATCGCGCTAAGTCCTTGCCTGGAAACACGATAGGCAAGCTCGTGACGGAGCGGCTACTGCCCCGGGCGAGGCTGCGATGAGGGCGGGACCATGCCCTTTATCCTCATGTAAGTGACAATGTTTCCATAGTGCTCGCCTACATGCGCCGCATTGAGACTCAGGGCAAAAGCCTTTGACTGGTCCTGGCCAAACAGCGTCGTCCTGCCGGCGGACGCTGCGTCAGTCATTGCATACGCGCGGGCACAGTACTCATTGGACGCCTTCAATGCCGCCACCAGCCCAGCCTTCGTCGTAACCGTCTTCTCGATGTCGTCTTCGCCCTTCTGGGCTTCGCCGAGCGCTGCCGCGCAGATCATGTTGTTGGCTCCTGCTACGTGTCCTATCAGCTGGCCTGCTGTTCTCACTGTCTCCACCGGCCTGAAGGAGTAGTCTGCCTCAGGCAGCTGCTCGGCCGCTGCGGTGAAGTAACGGCTCATGATCGTCCAGGTAGTCTTCGCTGCATCGACGCCGGGATTCGCAGCAGGAGCCGGTGTCTGCGCGAATGCTGGAACAGCTATCATGGCTGCCAGCATGATTGCGGTGGCTTTCATCACGATTCACTCCGATTGTGGGATTTTTGACACTCCCGGAAACATGCATCCATGCCCGGACATTTGCACGCCGGGCCGACCAGGGATCCCGCCCCGTCTCCGGGCGTCATACATTTCGCGCCGGTCGAAGAAAGCACCCACACTTCAAGGAACGCGTCGCAAATGAGAACTTGCCCCGTCGCCCTGGTCGCTGTCTCTGCCGCGTTTCTCACCGGTTGCATCCCCCGGTCTCAAACGCCCGGCGGATCCGCAGCGCCGCGGTCGTTCGAAGCGATTTCGCTCCTAGGCGACACGCTTCGCGCATTTCCCATTGCCGCTGAGACCCGCGAGCGCTACGAGCGGCAGCTACGTGAGGCACAGGCAGGGTACGACCGCGCGCCGACCAACGCAGACTCCATCATCTGGCTCGGGCGGCGGCTCGCATACCTCGGCCGGATTCGCGACGCCATCGACGTCTATTCCCGCGGGATATCGCTTCACCCGGACAATCCGTGGCTCTACAGGCACCGCGGCCACCGATACATCACGGTTCGGGAGTTCGACAGGTCGATTGCCGATTTCGACCGCGCGACGTTTCTGGCTGAAGGAAAGCCCGACGAGGTCGAGCCCGACGGTCAGCCAAATGCGCAGAACATCCCGATCGGGACCCTCAAGTCGAATATCGACTACCATCTCGCGCTTGCTCACTACCTGAAAGGGAATTTCGAGCGTGCAATTCCGATTTACCGCCGTGAGCTCGCCAATGCTGGAAACGATGACCGCCGCGTCTCGATCGCCCACTGGTATTACATGGCGCTGAGGCGGCTCGGCTGGACCACCGATGCCGAGCGCGTGCTCGCGCAGTTCAGTGAACCGGTGAACGTCATCGAGAACGAGACATATCACCGGCTGCTGCTTCTCTATCGTGGAGAGCTTCCCGCCGACTCCGTGCTCGCCCTCGACTCATCGGGTGAGATGTCGGTCATTGACGCGACTGCGGCTTACGGGATCGGCAACTGGCATCTCTACAACGGCCGTATTGCCGAGGCCGAAAGGATCTTCGAGCGAATCATTGCCGGCGGGCAGTGGGGGGCTTTTGGCTACATCGCGGCCGAGGCGGAGCTGGCGAGGCGCCGCTGACGCTTGCGCCGCGGTCTCCGGTATATTCAGCCGAATGTCGCTCTCCGTGCGCTTCCTCGGCACTTCCGCATCGCGCCCGACTGTCGAGCGCAACGTCACCGCGATCTCCATCGTACGCGAGGGGGAGACATTGCTGTTCGACTGCGGCGAGGGGACTCAGCGCCAGATGATGCGCTACGGGACCTCGTTCGCCCTCTCCGATGTTTTCTTCACGCACATGCATGCCGATCACATGCTCGGTATCATCGGCCTGTTGCGCACTCTCGCGCTTCAGGGTCGCACCGAGGTTATGCGCCTCTGGGGTCCGCGCGGCTCAGCGACGCTCCTCAAGTCGGCGATAGCACTCGGAACCGACAAGCAGCCATTCCCCCTCGAGATAAACGAGATAGCCGCCGACACTCCGATAAAGCGAAAGGGCTATTCGATCGTGCCCTACGCCGTCGATCACAAGGACAAGCTTGCGATCGGATATGCTCTCGTTGAGGACATCAGGCTCGGCAGGTTCAATCCGGCGAGGGCAACAGAGATGGGAATTCCCGAAGGGCCGGCGTGGGGAAAGCTTCATCGCGGCCAGCCCGCAACGCTCGACGACGGAAGAGTTGTCGAGGCCGCAGACCTTGTCGGACCTCCGCGCGCCGGAAGAAAAATTGTCTTCACCGGTGACTCCCGGCCATGCGAGAGCACTGCAACGATCGCCGAGGGGGCAGATCTTCTCATACACGAGGCAACGTTTGCCGACGACGAGCAGCCCCGGGCATTCGAGACAGGTCACGCCACCGCGCGTGAAGCCGCTGAGGTTGCGGCGCG
>JBPCJP010000157.1:0-4446 GCA_051005175.1 Gemmatimonadaceae bacterium
GTCAGGAAGAATTACGAGAAAGCCCTCGATCTTTATGAGCAGGTGCTCACGACGAGGCATGCCGGTGACGAGGAGCGTGACGTTGCGCTGTACAACCGGGTCGGCGACCTCCACTACCGCATCGGCAGCACCGAGCAGGCCCTCGGCTATTACGAGCATGCGGCTCCCTTCTCTGCCGAAGGCGGCTTCTTCAACCACGCCATCGCCCTCTGCAACAAGATCCTGCGATACTCGCCGGGCCGGACAGTCATCTACTACAAGCTCGGAATCATCAGCGCGAGGAAGGGCTTCAACAGCGACGCGAAGCAGAACTTCCTCGAGTACGCGGACCGGATGCAGCGCATCGGCAAAATGGATGAGGCATTCAGGGCTCTCAAGGAATTCGCCGATCTCTGCCCCGGCCAGGACGACGTCAGGCTCATGCTCGCCGAGCAGCTGGCTCGCGCGGACAAGAAGGAGGAGGCGCTCGAGCAGCTCGAGATTCTATATGATACGCTCGAGAGCGAGGGACGCAAAAGTGAATCTGTCGCGACGCTGGAGCGCATGAAATCACTCGACCCGGCCTTCAAGCCGCGACGCTCGACTACGCCCAGGCAGCGACAGAAGGAAGGGTTGGTGTTCCTGGACCTAGAGGACGCAGAGGGGGAACAGGAGGGCACAGAGAGACAGCGCACAGAGAGCGCAGAGCGAAGTGCAGAGCGAAGTGCAGAGCGGGAGCCAGTAAGTGCGCAGCAGGGGGATGTGGCGCCAACGTCTGATCGTCCTCAATTGCTCGAGGTCGCCGACGCCGCCGCAGCGTCCGAAAATCAGATCGAGAAGACAGAGGAAGTCGAAACCATAGAAATGGTCGACGATTTCGAGGCGACGGCGGATGAAGCTGCGTCGATCGCTGCTGAGAACTCGAGCCGGATCGGCTACATCGCGGATGTCGAGGAGACTTCGGCATCCGAAAGCGGCGAGACGGCCGATGCTGAAGTGGAAGAGGAGGCCTCCTCATCGGGAGAGCTCAGGTTCATCACGCCGCTGGAATCGGAATCGGAACTCCCGGCTGTGGAACCTGTCGAACACGTCGAGCACGCCGCGGAGTTCGGGTTCGTCGACATCGGGGTGAACGGGAACGGCGCTCACAAGGAGGATGCGCTCGCGGAGATCGAGCCAGTCGTCGCGCCGGATGACGACTTCATCGACCTCGGCGAATGGCTCGAGCGTAATCGCACTCCCTCGTCCACCCGGATGGTCGCGCACGATGAGGAGCCGGAGAACAACGAGCAGAAGGACTTCGGCGAGATGCTCGACAAGTTCAAGGCGGGGCTTTCGCGCAACGTGGACGAAGAGGATTTCGAGAGCCATTACGACCTTGGCATCGCGTTCCGGGAGATGGGCCTTCTCGACGAGGCAATCGGCTCGTTCCAGAAGGCGTCGCGCGGATCGGCGCTGCGCGTGCGAGCGTCGGAGGCGATTGGACAGTGCTTCATGGACAAGGGCGAAGCGGGCGTGACGATAAAGGTCCTCGACCGGCTTGTGCGCGACCCCGACATGTCCGACAGTCAGCTCGTCGGTGTGCTATACCTGCTTGGCCTCGCCTCGGAAAAGCTTGGACGCAGCGCCGAGGCGGCCGGTTACTTCCAGCGGGTCCTCGCGGTCCAGATTGGATTTCGCGACACGGCGTCGAGACTCTCCGCTCTGCCCGGATGAGCGGTTCGGGCCTGGCGACACGGATGGCCGATCGTACCGCGGAGGAAAAGGATCTGCTCAAGCGGATTCAGTCGCCGGTGCGCGAAGCCCTCGACGCCGTGAGCGAAGAGATGACGTCGTCCATTGCCCACGATGCGCCTCTCGTCGCGCAGATGGGATCCCACCTCATGGGGATGCGCGGCAAGATGTTCCGGCCGACCCTCGTTCTCCATTGCGCGAACATTGTCGACGAGGCGCGGCCCGAAGCGATAACGATGGCCGCAGCAGTCGAGCTGATCCACCTCGCGACGCTTGTGCACGACGACGCCGTCGACCATTCGGTCCTGCGCCGCGGGATGCCTACGCTCAATTCGCTCTTCAGTCACCAGATCTCGGTGATCATGGGCGACTTCCTCTACTCGATCGCGCTGATGAAGCTCGTGAACCTCGGCGACCTCGATGCGCTGAGGGCGTTGACGCGGGCATCGACTGAGATGACCATCGGGGAGATGCGCCAGCTCGCTGTGAACGACTCCCTCGCATTCTCGGAAGACGACTATGTCGCGCTGATCAGGTCGAAGACCGCATCGCTGATGTCTGCCGCGTGTGAGGTCGGCTCGCTTGCGGGTGCGCGCCGCCACCGCGAACCTCTGATGCGCTACGGAGAAGCCCTCGGCATGGCGTTCCAGATCGCCGACGATCTCATCGATTACACCGAGGAGCAGGAGACGACGGGAAAGCCGACCGGGCTCGACCTGAAGGAGCACAAGGTCACGCTGCCGCTCGTCGCGGCACTCCGCGTGATGACGGCCGCCGAGCGGCGGCGTGTGGAAGCACTTTTTGCGAACGATGATCCCGGTGACGAAGAGGTCTCCGAGGTGATCAGGATCGTGACGGTGAACGGCGGGCTCGAGTATGCCCGTGAGCGCGGCGCCTTATACGCTGCTGAGGCCCGGAAGGCTCTCGCTGAATTGCCGGATACAGTAGCGCGCCGCGCGCTCCTCGACTCTATTTCGTACGTAATGGAGCGACACGCATAATGCCCCCTCGTGGCGCAGCCCGGCGCGGTGGCTTGTTCCATGCGCTAGTCCTGTCGATAGGATTCATCAGCGGTGGGCTCCTGACGCAAGTGGCACGCAAATTCCTTCCGCCGGGGGCGGCGAAGGAATTTTTCACGACTGGCGTGACGCCGTCGTTCGGGCCACTGCCGATCGATCTCATCATCCTGAAGTTCGCGCTGGGGCCGGTGGCACTCGACGTATCATTGCTCAGTCTGGTCGGCGTCCTGATCGCCTACCTGATTGCGCGTTCGCTTTTCTAGGAGACGGACAAAATGCTAGGAAATCTTGGCTTCCCGGAGATCATGATCATCCTGATCATCATTCTTCTCCTCTTCGGGGCGAAGCGCATTCCCGAGATTGCCGGTTCGATGGGCAAGGGAATAAAGGAGTTCAAGAAAAACATCAACGAGGCCACCCGCAACATCGACGGGGAGCCGCCCCAGCCGGAGAACCGGCTCGGCGAGCCGGATATCGTTGCGCGGAAAGACGCGGAAGAGAAGCGGCCAGAGCCCAAAAGACTCATCTGACGACGCTCAGCTACCAGCTTTCTGCTGATAGCCTCTGAGCTCGAGATCAGGGCTCTGAGCTAGTGTAGTGTCGCCTAAGTTGCGTTCGCTTTACCGACCTTCTTCAGCCCGGCATTCCCCTACCGCCATCCATGTTTCCCATGTGCCACCATACTCGTATCCTGTACGGGCTGTCGCTCGCCTTCTCGGCCACCGCCTGTGCCGCCCCAAGCGGACGCGCGGCGCTTCCCGCCCCGCCGCCGCTGGCGATCACCGGCATCACGGTGATCGACGTCGAGACCGGCGCGCGCGTAACGAACCAGACGGTCGTAACCGCGGGCAACCGCATCGCGAGCATCGGTTCCGCGCGGGATGTGCCGGTTCCCCAGGGCGCCACGGTCATCGACGGACGCGGCAAGTTCCTCATCCCGGGCCTGTGGGACATGCATACGCATCTCACCTCCGGCCCCCTCGACAGCGCCACGACGCTTCCATCGTACGTCGCCAATGGCGTGACGGGCATTCGCGAGCTGTGGGGCGATGCCCCCGGGGTGATGGCCGACTCCGCGGCAGGGATCACGCAGCTGCAGGGGACACAACGCCTTCGCCGGCACATCGCTGCCGGCCGTGCGGTGGGTCCGCGCATCATTCTCGGCAGCGCGCCGCTCGACGGGCCCTTCGGACCAGATGGCTTCCTGCACGTGGTGCGAACGCCCGAGGAGGCCACGCGCGTGGTCGACGAATCCGCAGCGCGGGGCGTGGACGCGATTGTCATCTACCGGTTCCTGGATCCTGCCGCGTACGCCGCGGCGGCGGCGGCGGCACGGCGGCACGGCCTCCCGCTCGCGGGGGGCACTCCAATCGCCGGCACGTTCGAGGAGTTCGCCGCCGCAGGCCACCGCAGCCGCGACGGCTACATGGAGTGGGAGCTGGCCTGCTCCACCGTTGGCGACTCCGTACGCTCAGCGCTGCGCGCCAAGGCCGCACGGGATGCCGCGATCCCTGCCGGCGGTGCGGCACAGGACACGGTGAATACGCTTGCCCGGATGTACTCGGCCGCACGCCCACGCCTGGTGGCAACCTTCGACCGGCCGCGCTGTGAGCGGATCGCGGGTGCGGTCGCGCAGGGCGACGTGTGGTACATGCCGCGGCTGGTCTACGGGAAGCCGCAGGCGAGCGCCGGCACGAGCGGCGCAGCGGCAGCC
>JBPCJP010000158.1:0-20424 GCA_051005175.1 Gemmatimonadaceae bacterium
ATGGCTGAAACGCCGGAGTATTTCCATTTGCGACCGGAGGTCGAAAAGGCCTACGGCTACACGCACGCCGTGAGAATCGGTGAAGACATCAAGATCTCGGGCGCCGTGAGCATGGATGATGAGGGCAGCCCGACAGCCGTCGATGATCTGGAGCAGCAGATGAAGAACGCTTACTCCGATCTGGACAAGGTTTTGAAGCACTATGGCTGCACCTTCGACGACGTGATCGTTGAGAACGTCTTTAGATCCTTGTGAATCTGTTCGCGCGGGAGGCTGCATGATTCTCGCAGGTGATAACAACGCGCGAGGGCTAGACGCCTGAAATTCAGGTCGAGTCAGGTCATCACAAGTGCGGCGCGCGCGCGCTTTCGTGCGTCGTGCGATAACAACACGCACTTGTCGACGCCCTGTGACAAACCGCTCCGTTATTACACCTAGAACCCAAGCCGTATCAGCATCCGTGAGAGACGCTCCTTCACCTGCACATCACGAAACGGGAACGCACGGTGGAAATCGGTCTTGTTCAGGTAGCCTGCCCGGGCGCGAACCGATGCGGCCCAGACCTTTGCCCGGACCTCGTCGCCATTCAGACCGTGGGCCGCAGCAGCGATCATTTCGATCAGCGGATGAGCGCCGGGTGAGTTGGCCGCACGTTCCCCCCAGTGTGCTGCCTGCGCCTTGTCGTTGAGGGCCAGGTGAGACAGTGCCCGTACGCCCAGCATGCCGTAGACTAAGGGATCAAGTGGGCTCAGGAGAAGCGCTGCGGTGATGTTGCGCTGGCTGGCGTCCGTGCTCCCAAGATGGGCCTCGGCCCATCCGATGGAATATCTCGCTTGCGCGTAGTTCGGATTCAGCGCGTTGGCCCGTTCCAGCCAGGGAAGGCTGCCTTCCAGATCGTCATACAGCCAGTGCGCCCGGCCCATCGTAAAGTGGCCGAAAGGATCAAGGGGGTCCCGTTCGAGGCAGTCGGCTGCGTAGCGCTGCGCGAGTTGTACCGATTCCGCATCGTTCACATATCGCAGGAAGACGTTCTGGAAGTGGGTGAACGACAGTCCGGCATAGGCGCGTGCAAACCCCGGCTCCATCGCGATGGCGCGTTGAAACAATCCGGTGGCGACGTGATTGTCAGACTTGTTGAACCGATACATATGACGCAGGCCCAGATGATATGCTGACCAGGCATCGAGGTTTTCGGGCGACTTGAGCAGCGCACACTGAGCCTCATTGATCGGAATCCTGACTTCGACGGCACCCATCACGGCGTTGATGATCTGTTCGCGTATCTCGTGTACGGCTTCGATCTTGCCGCGAAACTGCTCGCTCCAGATGATGCCTCGGTCGCTCGTGTCGCTGAGCTCGACCGAGATCCACATCGTGCTCCCTGAGATCTCAACGACACCGGCGAGGCAGTATCGAACGTTCAACGCCTTGCGTACCTCTTCGAGGCTCGTGTCAGGCTTCCTGAAGCGGAACGACGAGGCCCGCGCAATCACGAACAGCCAGTGCAGCCGCGACAACGCCGCAATGAGATCAGACGGCAGGGCTTCCGCGATTGGAAACTCATGCTCCGACGCGCCCAGACATTGAAAGGGCAGTATCGCGATGCTCGGGCGCGAATGCGGGATCGGCTCCACGTCCGGGGAACCCTCCGGCTTCGGGAAGGAGATAGCAACGCGCGAGGTGACGTCGGCCACGAAGCAGAAGCCGATCCCGTGCACGGTGCGAATCAACGCCTGCGCGCGGCCATCGTCGCCGATAGACTGCCGGACGGACTTGATCCGGCTGGAAAGTGCCGAGTCCGAGACCATCCGTCCGTCCCAGACCGTGGCGAGGATCTCGCCCTTCGTGACAGTTCGCCCGCACTGTTCAACGAGCAGCCGCAACAGCGCGAACACTTGCGGCTCCGCCGGAACGCGAACGCCTGAAGCGCGCAGCTCCTGGCGGTCAGTGTCAAGCTCGAAGTCGGTGAACTGGTAGATCATTTCCCGCAACGGTAGCTCATCGTCCGGGAATTCTCCAGACGATCTCCAGATAATCTCCAAGCGGCTGCGTCTGACGCGGGATAACTCTATACTCTTCAACTTGCGCTACTACTCCAAAACCGTAAATCGGGAGGACACCTGATGACGAAGGCCCGCATCTCAGCATTCGGAATGGCCCTGTCGCTATTCACCGTCGCACATCTCGTTGCTGGCGCGAACCTGAGCGCCCAGACGGCGCCGATTACCCGCAGTGTGTCCTCGGCCCTTCAGTGGGGGCCTTGCCCAGCGATCTTTCCCACGGGATGTCAGATCGCCGTGCTGCATGGCGATCCGTCGAAGCCCAACGCCGATGTGTTCCTCCGCGTACCGGGCGGCTACACGATCCCTGCCCATTCCCACACCTCGGCCGAGCGCATGATCTTGGTCGAGGGCAAGTTGACGGTTCGTTACAAGGGAGCGGCTGCAGCGGTTTTGACCCCGGGCCAGTACGCCTATGGTCCGGCAAGTCTGCCGCATGAGGCGAGGTGTATGGGCCGCAAGTCGTGCACGCTTTTCATCGCGTTCGAAGGACCGGTGGACGCGAGCCCGTACGTCGGGTCGCTGAAATAACCGCGGGAAACGACATTCAATCGGGGGTGTGGGAAGTACAGGACGGTACGGCGAGCGAGGCGAGGGCGTCTTGCACGGCGCGGGTGCGGAGGGGCATCAGGATCTGCTCGATGACCGACGCCGCGTGATGCCACGATCCGCGTGCCGCCGTGGAAGCTCGGTTCCGTCATTCTGGCGGGGGCCGTGGTAGCGCACGTCACCGTCCCGTTGCATTTTATCTGGATGCGCCGCAGCAGAACGCTACAGGCGTCAGGCAGCAAAGCAGAACGGCGGTAGTCTTCCAGTCATTGCCTCCCACGCTGCGCAGACAGCAGCACTCACCGCCCCACGCGAAGTACTGTCAAAAGTGCTTCTTGAAACGAAGCTGCCGGGCGATCTGAAGAGCGCGGCGGCTACGCCGCCGCTATTATGGGACTCGCCCACAAGTTATTGCGGGCGTTAGACCACCGACTCGACATTCGTGAGAGACGGCGGGGTGGTTCACTCACGCAACTATGGGAGGTCCAATGACCATGCCGAATGCAGTGGCGCTCCACCACACCTGCTTCCTCGTCCGTGACCTGGAAGGTGCCGCGCAGGGGCTCTCCGATGCCCTGGGAATTGGACCGTGGAATGTGTGGACGATCGAACCCGCCGAATGCTATGTGCGCGGCGAGCCCAGTCCCTTTTCCTTTCGCATTGCCCTAGCCAGCGTTGGCGGTGGAACGTTCGAGCTCATTACGCCTCATGGCGGACGCAGCGTCTTCGATGATCACCTCAGCAGTCATGGTGAGGGGTTTCACCACGCGTGTCTGGTCTATCCAAGCATGGAAGCGGTTCGCGCGGCAAAGGCTGAGCTCCGCCAGCAGGGCAGAGAAGTGATTCAAGAGGGTTGGGCAGGGGACGTCTTCGACTTCGCGTACGTACTGTTCCCGGAGATTGGCTCGGTCGTGGAGCTGCTCTACCTGGACGCTTCAAAGCTGCCGGCACCGGAGGCCGTCATTGGGTCACCTCCGATTCCAGTGCCAGCGGTCTAACAGGGGCATGCACCTGAAACCGCGGTTCGCGCCGCAGAGGGGATGCCCAGGGCGCTGGGGTGTACTTTGACCGGTCGAGTGCGATACAAGACAATCCTGGCGACTGCGCTTGCGATTGGCTGCGTTTCTCCCAAAAACGACGCCCTTCGCCGGCTAGACCGTGCCTTGAGGGATCACCTGCCTGAAATGGCGGATCCTCAAGCTGAGGGGACATAGTCGCAGTCGAGCTCGCTTCGCTTGCCATTTCCCAGCAGCTACATCGCGCCGAGCGCCTCGGCTTCCGATGGATACACAGCCAGGATCGCCGAGAAACCCGATATCTCGAACACCTCCCGGACTGACTGGTTCAGGCCGAATATCCGTAGCGTTCCTCCCGAGGCGCGAAGCTGCTTGGCGGCGCCGAGCAAGACGCGCAATCCGGCGCTGCTGATGTAATCAAGCGCCGAGAAGTCAAGCACGACCTTCCTCCCGCCAGCGAGCACCGCGTCAATTGCCTTCTGAGCCTCCGGCGACGTGGTGCTGTCCAGACTGCCAGCGATGGCCACTATATGAATGTCGTTGCTCGTACGCGTGGAAATTTCCATCAACTTGCCTCCGCAAAGTCCCTAGCCCTGGCCAACCTTCAGATGTTTCACGAGTACCACCACGTTCTGCCCGTCCCGGCGCTGGTAGCTGACCTCGTCCATTAGCTCCCGCACGAGATGAATACCCAGTCCCCCGATCGGCCGCTCATCGACCGACAGCGTCGTGTCAGGTGCCGCCTGTCCGAACGGGTCGAACGGCGGTCCATCGTCCGTGATCGTGATGATCACACGCTCCTGATCCAATGCTACTTCCACTGTAACCGAGCCACCGTCGCGCCCCGCCAACCCGTGCGAGAGCTCATTCGCGAGCAACTCGTCGAGTGCGACATTGACGCTGCGGCGCACGGCATCGGGCAGGGCATACTTCTCGGCGAACCGGGCGAAGACCGCGTTTACCTTCTCCACCTCGCCCGGGTGGGCGCCAACGGACATCCGGAATTCCTGTGGCATCTCGCCCTCCGTCGGTCGGGAAATACGCCCCTCAGCCTTTCCCTGTCAACTCAGGCGAGCGGAATTGCAGTCGCCGCTGGCGATGTGCATGTTAACGGGGTGTAAACCCCATCCTGCGCGCCTGGCGCCTGAATCGCTCCCGGACCACGCTTTCCTTTCCAACTTTCCCGAGACTCGTTTGTACTGTGGTTAAATCACCTGCAGCCGACGACAATCTGGATCGCGCCCTCGTCCGGAAATATCTGGGCGGGGAGCGGGCTGCGGGGGACGAGTTGGTGAATCGGTATCACCGTAGTGTGTTCAACGTCGCCCTCCGGATGCTAGGCAACGTGCAGGACGCAGAGGACGTTACTCAAACGACGTTCGGGAACGTTTTCGCGGCGCTCGACAGTTACGACCCGAAGTACCGTTTCTTCAGCTGGATTTATCGAATGACTTTCAACGAATCACTGAACACTCTGAAGCGCCGCAGGAACGTCGTTTCGCTGGACGGGAGCTTTGATGTCCCGGCTGCGAGCGGGGCGTCCGAAAGCGCCGCCGAGGCCGAGGACAGGGTGGGAAAAGCGCTCCTGGACCTGAAGCCCGACGATCGTGCAGTGGTCGTGTTGCGACACTTTGTTTCATTCTCCTACGAGGAGATTTCCGACGTGCTCGAAATACCGGTCAAAACGGTCAAGTCGCGGCTCTTCACAGCGCGCGAACGACTGCGCCAGTCCCTGCTCGTTGCGAGGGTATGAACATGCTCACGCCATACGAAGTCGAGTTGATTCACCGCGAGATCGACGGAGAGAACGGGCCCGAGGCAAGCGCCGAGGTCCGGCAGCTTATCGAGACTCAGCCGGCAGCGCTGGCGCTAATGACAAGCCTGCGGGCCCTCGACACGCTTTTCAGTCAGGTCCCTGATCGTGTCCCGCCTTTGCATATGAGACAGTCGATCCAGAATGCGATGCCTCTGAAGTCGAAGGCGTCGCCGAGAGCCGGGCATGCGCAGGGAACAACGCAGATGGTCACCAGATGGGCAGTTCAGCAGTGGAATGGCTTTACAAACCTCATGGGGGAAATGATGTTGACGAAAAAAGTACTGATTGGCGCAACAACGGCGGTGGCGGCGATTGCGATCATCGGATACACGCTGGTGGATTACCCGGCGAGTACCTTCGACGCCGGCACCATCGGCGCCGGAAGTGATATGAGTGGGGTCCAGCAGGCAGGACGCTATAAAGGACGCACGATGACCGAAAAGGACGTGACGCTCTCGAATCCCGAGATCCACGCCCTGTTCCAGAATGACCAGGTCCTGCGACTCGTCAAGAGCGATGCGTTTCGTGTGGCAATGAATAACGACGCGTTCAGGGAGCTGCAGTCGAGCGAGGCATTCCATCAGTTGATGTCCAGCGACGCGTATCGGCAGCTGATGTCGAGCGAAGCATATCAGCAGCTGATGTCGAGCGAGGCCTATCACCAGCTGATGTCGAGCGAAGCTTATCAGCAGCTGATGTCCAGCGAGGCCTATCAGCAGCTGATGTCCAACGACGCGCACCGGAAGGTGATGAACAGTGATGCCTACCGCGAGCTCATGTCGAGCGATGCGTTCCGTCTGCTGCTGTCAAGTGAGTCGTTCCGCCAGGTGACGGCGCAGGACGCCAACCGCGAGGTGTCCGTTAACGCTGCCTATCGCGAGGTGATGTCGAGCGAGGCCTACCGGGCGGTAATGTCGAACGAAGCCTTCCGTCTGTTGATGTCGAACGATGCCAATCGGGCGGTAATGTCGAGCGACGCTTTCCGTCTGGTGATGACGAACGATGCCTTCCGGAAGCTCATGTCGAGCGACGCCTTCCGCGTCCTGATGTCGAACGAATCCTTCCGCACGGTCATGGCGAGCGATGCGTCCCGCGTCCTGATGTCGAACGAATCGTTCCGTGCAGTGATGTCGAACGAAGCCTTCCGTCTGGTGATGACGAACGACGCGTACCGTCACCTGCAGTCGAACGAGATGTTCCGCGCGCTTTCCCGCAGCCAGTCGCTGTCCGAGGTGTTCCTCAACCAGGCGATGCGCGCTCAGCTGTAACACGGGCGCGGGGTGACCCGCGCTACCTCATGAGTTCGAAGTAAGTTTCCTCGTCGGCCCCGGCTGCCTCTTTCGGCGGCTTGGGGCCGACGTGTAGTTTCGTATCCTCATGATGCGCCAATCCCCTTTCGAATGCCACGCCCGCCGTGTCCTGGCGTCTGTGCTCGTCGCCGCCTGCAGCGTTACAGCCGCGCCGTCCAGCCTCGGCGCGCAGTTCCAGGCTCTCGAAACGCCGACGATGCGCCTGATTTACACATCGCCATCGGAGTCCTACCTGGTCCCACAGGTGGTCACGAGCTTCGATAAAGCGCTACGCTTCCATCAGCGGCTCTTCGACTACGTGCCCCCCGGCAGGACGAACGTGCTGATGCACGACCTGTGGCACTACGGAAACGCGGGCGCGCGGCCGCTCCCGGAAAATCACGTCACAATCGGCATTGCGCCCTACGGCCACGACTACGAGTCGGCACCAGCGCCCGAGCGTATGGCGTCTTCGATGAACCACGAGCTCGCGCACATCTTCACCACCGACAAGACGACGGCGTCCGACCGGTTCTTCCGCTCGATCTTCCTCGGCAAGGTCACCCCGAGCGCCGAGGCGCCGATCTCGGTGGCGTACAGTTACCTCACCGTTCCGCGGTGGTACTCGCCACGCTGGTATCTCGAGGGGATTGCGACCTATCTGGAAACCTGGATGAATGGTGGCCTCGGTCGCGCGCTCGGGCCCTACGACGAGATGGTGTTCCGGACGCTCACCCGCGACAGCGTCAGGCTATACGATGTCGTCGGACTCGAGTCGGAGGGCACCACAATCGACTTTCAGGTGGGCGTCAACTCATACCTGTACGGCACACGCTTCGTCAGCTACCTCGCACTCCTGTACGGCAACGAGCGCATGCTTTCATGGTTCGACCGCACCGAGGGGAGCAAGCGCTACTTCGCTTCGCAGTTCCAGAGCGTCTTCGGTCGCTCGCTGGAGGAGGAGTGGTCGCGGTGGATTGCGTGGGAACACGACTGGCAGCGCGAGAACCTCGCAGCCATCCGCCGTCATCCCACCACCAGCGCGCGCCCGCTGACGGATCGAGTGCTCGGCTCGGTCTCGCGCGCATGGTATGATTCGGCGACGGCCAGCATCCTCGTGGCCGTGCGCTATCCTGGCCAGGAAGCCCACATCGCATCGATCGAAATTGCCACCGGTCGCTTTACGCGGATCCTGGACATCCCCGGCGCATCGGGGCTGTCGGTCACGTCGCTGGTCTTCGACCCCTCATCGCGGACGCTGTTCTTCACCACAAACAACGCCGACTGGAGACACCTGCTGGCGCTGGATCTTGCAACCGGCCGCACCCGTGTGCTGCTCCGCAACGCTCGCATCGGCGACCTCACCTTCAACCGGGCCGACAGTTCTCTCTGGGGCGTGCGGCACGACAACGGATTCTCTACGCTGGTCCGCATCCCTTATCCGTACACCGATTGGAACCAGGTGCACACCCTGACGTACGGGCGCGATCTCTTCGATCTGGACATCGCGCTTGACGGCTCGGCGCTCATTGGCTCGATGTCGGAGATCAGCGGGGCCCAGCGGCTCGTTCGAATGAAGCTCGCCAGCCTTCTCAGTGGCGACGCGACACCCGAGGTTCTCTACGAGTTCGGCGACTGGTCTCCATCCAACTTCGTGTTCTCCCACGACGGCAAATTCCTCTACGGCTCGTCATACTACTCAGGGGTGTCAAACATCTACCGCTACGACGTCGCGCGCGGGCGGATGCAGCCACTGAGCAACGCGGAGACGGGTTTCTTCAAGCCGGTTCCGCTCCCGGGTGATTCGCTTCTCGCCTTCGAGTACTCGCGTCAGGGCTTCGTGCCATCAATGATTCCGAACACGGTCCCCGACAGCGTTAGCGCAATCCGTTTTCTCGGCAACGAGATCGCCGAGCAGAGGAAGGAGGTGCAGGATTGGATGCCTCCGTCGGGAGCCGACGTGAACGGCGATGCGCTCGCGGCGGCGACGGGCGGGTACAGCACCTCGCGCAACTTCAAACTCGACAACGCTTACCCGATCGTGGAGGGCTATCAGGATGTCGATGGCAATCGCGGCATCGCCGGCGGCATGCGCTTCAACTTCTCCGACAGGATCGGCGCCACGGGGTTAGAGCTCACGGCGTCATACTCTCCAACGCAACAGCTGGATGACAGCGAGCGCCTGCACCTGCGCGGAGTCTTCCGCCACTGGAACTGGAACGTCACCGGCACGCTCAACCGCGCCGACTTCTATGATCTGTTCGGTCCGACCAGGGTGAGCCGCCGAGGTTACTCGCTGGCGACTCAGTATCAGGGCAATCTCATATTTGATGGGCCGACGAGCCTGAATTACACGCTACGCGCTGCTGGCTACGGCGGTCTCGCGACAGTGCCCGAGTTTCAGGATGTAGAGGCCTCTTACGACAAGCTCGCCACGCTCGCGGGTGACCTCGTGTACAAGTCACTCCGGCGGTCGCTTGGCGCGACTGAAGACGAGCTCGGAACCACCTGGGGAGCGGCCGTCCGCGGCAATTACGCCGGCAGTACGCTTTACCCGCGTCTGAGCGCTGACGGGTCCCGGGGATTTCTGTTACCGCTCGACCACTCGTCGATCTGGCTCCGGGCTGCTGCTGGCACGTCCATGGGTGGAGACCGGAATGATCCGTTCGCGCGATCATACTTCGGGGGCTTCGGCAATAACTGGGTGGACTATCGCGGGATCAAGCAGTTTCGGAGTACCGAGAGCTTCCCTGGCCTCGCCATCAACCAGGTCGGTGGCGCTACGTACGGCAAGGCGCAGGTGGAGTGGACGTCGCCGCCACTGCGCTTCCGCAAAGTCGGTGTCCCCAGCGCCTACCTCCGCTGGGCCGGGCTGTCGGCCTTTGCGAGCGGCCTCGTGACCGATTTCGACGATGCGGCAACGATGCGCAGCTTCGTGAGCCTCGGCGCGCAGGCAGACCTCAGATTGATCACGCTCTCGAGCCTCGAGTCCACCTTCTCCGTCGGCTTCGCGGCGGCTGCTGGCAAAGGGATCCCGCGCAGCTCGGCGCTGATGATCTCGTTCAAGCTGATGTGAGCATGGCCGTTGCCCTGGCCGTCAGCGTCCTGCCGGTCTTCCTCTTCCTCGGCGCGCTGGTGTTGCTCGACAGCTACAAGCTCATTCCGCTGAGAGCGATCCTGCTCGCAGTCGCGGCGGGGGCGGTGGCCGGTTTTGCGGCCTATTCAGTTAACGTCTCGCTTCAGCCGGCGCTGGAGCTGGACACGGCACGCTACACAAAATTCGTCGCTCCGATCCTGGAGGAACTGCTGAAGGCGGTGTACATCGTCCTGCTGTTGCGCCTGAACAAGGTAGGGTTCGTCGTTGACGCTGCCACCTACGGATTCGCGGTCGGGACAGGATTTGCATTAGTCGAGAACATCTTTTCTCTGCACTTACACCCCAATCCGACCATCTGGACCTGGATCGTCCGCGGATTCGGCACGGCGATGATGCACGGCGGCAGCACGGCGATCTTCGCCATGATATCACGCACGCTCCACAATCGTGGGCCGGTGTTCCGGCCGGCATTCGTGCTGCCCGGGCTGGCAGTCGCCGTGGTGCTGCACTCGTTGTACAATCAGTTCCTTGTAGCGCCGTTGCTCGCGACGGCGCTTATCGTGCTGGTGTTCCCCTACATCGTGATGTTTCTTTTCCAGAAGAGCGAGCGGGAAACAAGGAGCTGGCTCGGCACCGGTTTCGACACGGACCAGGAGCTGCTGCGCGTGATGCGTGCAGGGGAGGTCTCCGACACGCCGGTGGGCCGTTACCTTACGGGCATGCGAACGAGCTTCCCGCCCGAGGTGATCGTTGACATGATGTGCATGCTCCGACTGCGCGCCGAGCTCGGCATACGGGCCAAGGGGATGCTGCTCATGCGGGAAGCTGGCTTCGAGGCCGACCCCGATCCATCTCTTCCGGCGAAGCTCGAGGAAGTGCAGTATCTCGAGCGGAGCATCGGCAGAACCGGGATGCGCGCGCTGAAGCCCTTCGTCCACACGAGCACGCAAGACCTGTGGCAGCTCAACCTCCTCGACGGGACTCAGCGATGACCGAGTCGCCAGCGCCCGACGCCACAGCGACGACATTGCGAATTCCCCCGCTGGTCCTCCTTGTTGGCGCAAGCTACCGGGATGCCGCAGCGCTGGTGCAGCAGCTGATCAGCGAAGGATATATGGTCATCTCGGAGGTCGAATTCGCTCGTGCTCCCTCACGGCTGCGCTCCAGACGCTTCGCGCTTGTAGTGATCGACATTGACGTTTCGGCTGCGGCTGGCCAGACGTTCATCGAGACGCTGCGCGGCGACGAACAGCTCGCGAGCCTGCCGGTGCTCGTGACTTCCCGGTTAGACGACATGGAAGCCATCGAGCGCTGTCTCGAAAGCGGAGCCGACGACTACCTGCCGAGCGTGTTCGGCACGGCGGTGCTGCGCAGGCGTGTCAACGCCGCGCTGGACAGGCAGCGCCTCCAGGACGGCCAGTATCTACGGCGCGAAATGTCCGTGGCGCGGACGATCCAGCGTGATTTCCTGCCCGAGTCCCTCCCGGACGTGGGGGGCATGGAACTCGAGGCTGCGCTTCGCCCTGCGCGGGACGTCTCGGGTGACTTCTACGACTGCTTCCTGCTGTCGTCGGGCGAGGTGATCCTCGTAGTCGGGGATGTGTGTGACAAGGGCGTGGGCGCGGCGCTCTTCATGGCGCTCTTCCGGAGCCTGATCCGCGCCTCCGCCGACCCCGTGGGCGGCGGCGCGATCCAGATGATCGGCGGCCGCCACACGATGGTGATGCAGGCGATACAATCGGCCTCCCCGGCCGACCTGTTGACGCGGGTTGCTGGCTTCACCAACGACTACATTGCGCGGCTCCACGGGCGGACGAACATGTTCGCAACGGTGTTCCTCGCTTCCCTCGAACCGTACTCCGGTGAGCTGGTCTATGTGAACGCCGGCCACGAGCCCGCGCTCATCATTGCGCCCGATGGAGGCATTGAGGAGCTGCGGCCGACCGGGCCAGCGCTGGGGATGCTCCCCGATTCGCATTTCACCGCGGTGACGCGCAATCTCGGGAAGGGTCACTCGCTTTTCGCCTTCACCGATGGCTTGGTGGAGGCCAACAGTCCGACCGGTGAGGTATACGGGGCGGAGCGGCTCCGCGAGGTGCTGCGGGCCCACCGCAGCGGTCCCGCCTCGGAGCTGGTGCGCGGGGTGCTCGACGCCCTGGAGACATTCGG
Source organism: Gemmatimonadaceae bacterium (assembly GCA_051005175.1). Taxonomy (GTDB): domain Bacteria; phylum Gemmatimonadota; class Gemmatimonadetes; order Gemmatimonadales; family Gemmatimonadaceae; genus UBA4720. The sequence goes on from JBPCJP010000158.1 coordinate 11,997, forward strand.
GCGGCACTCGGATCCGCACGATGACGTGACGATACTGGCCGCTCGGATGGTCTGATCGGGCGAAGACAGAGAAAAGTTCGCTACGCTACTCTGCCCCGGCTCGGCGTCGCAGACTCCGGTGCGAGTCGGCAGAATGACGTGCTGTTCACTGTGCAGGCTCGGGAGCCAGTGCGGGCTTCAATGGAATGTTCGGTTGAACGTCGGTATCAAATGCACCCGTCAGCACCTTGCCCGCGCGCTTGACCTGGACCCAGATGCGGTACTTTCCGGGCGAGGGGAAGGCGTAGGGAAAGCTTACAGTATTCTGTGTTGTCTCACCGGCGGGATGAGTCATCGCGCTCATATCGTTCTGGGTAATACGCTGGCCGAGCATTCCTCTGATCGTATCTGCGGGAGTGCGCATCTCGACAACCTTCTGGGTGCCCATCGAAATGCTCCCGGCGGGGTGGAGGTGAACGAACACCGAGTCGTCGTAACGCGCGATCATCGCATGGCTCATCATTCCCATGTACGGCTCGAGCGACGCGGCGTTACCGTCGGGCGCGCGCACCGTGAATTGCAGGTCGGCCTCCTTGTCGGCAAGGAGCTGATCCTTTGAATGCTCCCACGCCATGGTTGACCCGTCGCTGAGGCGGATTGTGCTCTGTCCGAAACGCTTCCCCGGAATACCCGACACCCACCACGCGTCATCTGGATCGGGAGCCGCTGCGCCACTCTCCCCGTTGCCTGACGCGACAGCGGGCGGCGGAATATCGACATCACTCACCAGCGTATGCGTCATTCCATTCTCACGGACGATGTCGCCGTAGACGCGGTAGTGACCAGCGGGCAACGGCGGCAGCGTAACAATGAATGCTGACGAATCGCGCGGCACCGGATGGAGGTGGGCAAACGCCTGCTTGTCCTCCCGGATGACGAACATGTGCATCAGCTTGCCATGATCGGGGATGAGCGGACTGAGTCCCGAGCGACGGTTCCGGCGAAGCCATGCCTCGTCATTTCTCATGAGCCATGTGGAATCGGTGATCGCGAGACTGAGCACCCGATCGGCGCCCACCTGCGTGACGGTTGCCTGGGACGCAAATGTCCAATTGAGCAAGCGCGAGAAGCCGGCGTCTTCGGACTGCCACCAGGTCCATCCACCGAACAGCAGCAGGGCGATGAAGATGCCCGCACCCGCCATTGCACCTCGCGCCCGGTTCTTTCGCTTCCGGTCAGGGACCTCACCCGGAGGTAACACGCTCTCGCGAACTCCGGCACCGACGAGCGTCAGCAGTCCCACGGTGAGGAAGAGTCCGACGGCAATCAGCGTCAATCCCAGCGGGCGCTGCATTTCCAGCCGTCGAGTGGCAATCGCCGTTACCGGCACCGACGCCGTACCCGTTCCCTGAGTGCCTTCGACCATCACGTTGATGCTGTATGCACCGATTGCCATCAGCCAGAGTTGCACGCTGTACAGTTCCGGGTCGCCGGGAACCGGCTTTGCAACGTCAGGGGGCGGAACGGCATCCTTCTCCGCACCAGCCTGAACGGGAACTGCGGTAACGCGACCCACTCCCTCTGCCATCACCCTGATCGTAACGTCGGAGAGACCGGGGACAACACCCGGCGAGCGAACGACGACTCGCACCGGATACGGCCCTGCATTTCCCTCGAACCAGGTGTCCGGACTGCCCACGTGGCCGGACGCAAGCATCGCAATGGCGGCGATCCCAATGCTTGCTGCAATGCGACGCACTCCCAGCATAGCCAGGCCTGGTGTAATCACCGCTGCACCCGCTTCATCCAGTTGCCCCAGGCGAGTCCGATCCGGGAGGAGAGAATGGCGATTACCATCGCGATACCAATGCCCTTTGCCAGGAGGAGCGGACTGAAGTTGCCGGCCGCATCTCTGTCCAGCGTCCAGTACTCGTAGCGCCACGGTCCAAGCCGGCTCATGTACGGCCATCTGTCGGCAGCGAAGACATCGTTGCGCGCGTAGGGCGACAGCATGAAGTCCGCCCAGAACCAGTGCACCGCGAGCATGATCAGCACGAACGTCGCACCGGCGGCCGCGGCGAGCATCCAGCTCCTGTCGCTATCCACACGGTGCATAAGCACGTCCAGCACAAACGCGGGAATGATCAACAGCAGCGGGAAGTCCATCGCCACCATGTGGGTCACCGGATTGTAGATCGGTGCGAGCTTGGGTACTGCCGGAAATAGCTGGAGGATCCAGATCATCACGACGGTGATTCCCATGTACACGGCCGCAGTGGTGGTCGCCGGCCAGCGCAATCGTGACGCGCGCGCAACGCCGAGGAGAAGCAGAGGGAAGAGTCCGCCAGTGATCTGATAGAACATCGAACCGCGCATGAGGTTCGGTTTCGCAGCGTACTCCGTCACGAAGATGGACATCATCGCCAGGAAGATTCCGGCGGCAAAGACGTACATCAGTCCCAGGCGTCGCTCTTCTGCATGTGCAGCGGCGGCGCGATTCTGTGCCCCGAGCGCCATGATCATGGCGCCGAGCTGGATTCCCATCATTCCGGCGATGAGTATGACGTGTGGCGGAGAGATGATCTTCACGTCGAGCCCGTATGCGTTGTGCCACCAGTTGTCGAACGGTACAGACGCAATCATCGCCAGCGCGCCCCAGATGCAGATCCATGTGCCGAGTGGCGCAGTGAATCCCCAGAAGCGCACCGATCGAGCCCGCTCGCCTTCGCTGCCAGCAAACGTTGTCTTCAGGACGAGAGCACCGCAGGCCAGCCCGGCGACGCTCGCTCCGATCTGCTCCAGCACGTGAGGCGCGGTCCAGAGAGTGTCCCTACCGACGGTCATGTGCCAGGAAATATCCCAGATCAACCCGACCACGATGCACGTGGAGGAAAAGAGCACGGCGTAAAGGACCCACGAGGTTATGGAGAACGTCGTCGCGACACTGGATGTCACGTCGGAGCGTGACGCAACGGAGTCATGCGTTGAAGCGAGGGATGAGCTCATGAACTCGCCGGTGTTGGGTAGAAGCGCGGCGAAGTACCTCGCCTGTCGGTCCACCTTACCAGTTGGTGCAACCCGGGTCAAGGTGTGCTCGGCTGCTCGACTCTGGCGCATGACTTGCCGCTAATACACGAACGCAGACCCGACAACCACTGTCCGAAGCGAGGATATCACAATGGCCGCAGGGAAGAAGACTGGCAAGAAGGCGTCAACCAGCGCGTCGAAGACGCTCAGGTCGCGTAGTACGTCGTCCAAGTCCAAGAGCGCAGCGGGCAGCGCGCTGTCGCAGCGCAAGACGTCGCGCGTTACATCCGCGAAGGCAGCGAAAAAGGCATCAGCAACGCTGCGTGACGGCCGCACCGCCAAGGCGTCGAAGTCCGGCGCAGGAAGCGCCCTCTCCCAGGCGCGAAAGAAGCGCTAGAAGTAGCACGCGCGATCAGGCGAGGTCTATCGCGTTGAACCAGGGGACGTTCACATCCCTGATCGCCTGTTGCTCCGATGCCATTTCAGGTGCTGCTGTTGTAGCAGCAGCAGCACTGTCGGCACCCGGTTCACTACGCAGATAACCCATGAAACCCACCGTGCGTCTGGGCGCGGCACGGACGCCCGACGGCACCGAACTCGTGCTGTACCGCCACGACGGCGCGTATCTCATCCGCGCCGACGGCATCGAGCTGATGTCCACCCGGCGCCACCTGTCTGAGGATCGGCTCGCCGAGGCGGCGTGCGCGTCGCTCGGCACCGCCGCGGGCGCGCGAATCCTGATCGGCGGACTGGGGCTCGGCTTCACGCTGCGCGCCGCGCTTCGCCTCCTGGGGAGCGACGCCGAAGTCGTCGTCGCCGAGCTCGTGCCTGAGGTGATCGCCTGGAATGCCGACCCCGAGTACGATCTCTCGTCGGAGGCGATGAGCGATCCACGCGTGCGGATCGTGCAGGACGATGTCGTCAACGTCCTTCGGAGTCATCCCGGATCGTTCGACGCGATCATGCTCGACACCGACAATGGCCCGGCGGGGATGCTGATGTCGGAAAGCGCGCGGCTGTACGACTCGCGCGGCGTGGTGACTACCGTGGCTGCGCTCAGGCCGGACGGGATCGTCGCGTACTGGTCGGTGGACAATGACCCGGGGTTCATGCGGGCGCTGCGAAATGCCGGACTCGAGGTGGAGACGCTTCGCGTGCGGGCCCACGACACGACGGGGCCGATGCATACTATATATGTGGCGCGGGTTTACCGGAGGGATTGACTGCCGATCATTGCGAAGGGCGGTTCACCAATACTCTTCAGTTTGGTTCGTTTCGCTTGCTGGGGCATCAAGGTGGTGTACATTGCCAATCAATGGACTCCCCGCTCGACCGCCTCAGAGTGGCGTTCTCTGACAAGTACGACATAGAACGCGAAGCCGGCTCGGGAGGCATGGCGACGGTTTACCTCGCCCGCGACATCAAGCACGATCGCCGGGTTGCGATCAAGGTCCTGCGCCCTGAGCTCGCTGCGACGCTTGGTCCGGATCGCTTTCCGCGAGAGATCAGCATCGTCGCAAAGCTCCAGCACCCGCATGTTCTGCCACTGCACGACTCGGGTGAGATCGATGGGTTCCTCTACTATGTAATGCCGTTCGTGGACGGTGAGTCGCTACGGTCAAAGATCGACCGCGAAGGCGAACTGCCGATTCAGGATACGGTGCGAATCCTCAAGGAAGTAGCGGACGCCCTGGCATACGCGCATTCGCACGGCGTCATGCATCGGGACATCAAGCCGGACAACGTGATGCTCTCGGGCCGGCATGCGCTGGTGATGGATTTCGGCGTGGCAAAGGCAGTGAGCAATGCGGCCGGTGAGTCGCTCACAACGGTAGGCATCGCCGTCGGAACACCTTCATACATGTCCCCGGAACAGGCAACCGGCGAACAGCACATCGACCAGCGTTCCGACATCTACGCGCTGGGCGTGCTTGGCTATGAGATGCTGATCGGCTCTCCGCCATTCACCGGCAAGACGGCCCAGGCGATTCTGTCAGCGCACGTGATCGAGACTCCGGCGAATATTCGCGACAAGCGGCCGTCGGTGCCGCCGGCGCTGTCCGACCTGCTGATGCGCTGTCTTCAGAAGTCGCCCGCGGACCGTTGGCAGCGCTCGGAGGAGGTGTTCGCTCAACTCGAGGCCATCTCGACACCTAGCGGAGGCATCACCCCCACCGCCACGCGGCCGGTGCCGACCGTCAAGGCCGCGCCGGCGCGATCGCGCCGGACGCCGGTAGTGATCACCGCCATCGCCGCCATCGCCGCAATTCTGATCGGCGGTGCCGCATTCGGCGGATACATGGTGTTCAAGGATGGAAGCGTGCCCGGACCCGAGCGAATGGCGGTGCTTCCAATCACCGACATCTCTGGCTCGGACGCCGAACTCGTTCGCGCAATGCAGAATCAGCTCGTCGTAGCCCTCGGCCAACTGCCCGGCGTGACGGTGGCTCCGAGCTCGGCGATGGAGGTGTATCGGACTGCTCCGCGCCCCGCCGCCGAAGTAGCCGAAGCGCTGCGTGTAGGCGCGCTGCTGGAGAGCAATGTGTTTCGGGCAGGTCAGCGGTTACGCGTAACCGTCCAGCTCACCGATCCACGCACTATCAGGCAGATCTGGAGCCGGACATTCGACCTCGATCTGAGCGGCGATCTGTTCGATGCGATCGATGGTGTAATTCCGCAGATCGTTGATGGAGTCAAGGTCGCTGTCTCAAAGCCTGGCGCAACTACCTAGAGGAAGAACCGTGAGATATTGTACTCCAGCATTGGTCGTCGGCATCGTGATGATCGCTGCATGCCGCTCGACCGAGAGCGAATCCGGGGTTCCGGAATCGAAGTTGATCGCTTCCACCGGCCGGCCAACAACCCCCGACGTCTCCCCGGATGGCAAGCGCATTGCCTGGGCGGCAGCAGCTGGTTCGAAGTTTGTCATCTTCACCGCGAACACCGATGGCAGCAATGCCGTCCAGCTGACTCACGGAGAGTTTGAATTCGGCCCCATCTGGTCGCCGGACGGCAAGTTCATCGCCTTCAGCGGCGGGAATGATGACATTTTCGTAGTTCCCAGTGGCGGAGGCGAAACGCGACGGCTGACATCCACTCCGGCCCAGGATCAGGTGCGTGAATGGCTTCCCGATGGAAGCGGCGTGATCTTTTATCGATCCGGTGCCGGGCCAGTTCGCACATTTGTCGCCAAGCTCGACGGCTCGCCTCCGACGCCTCTGGTGCCTGCGGCAGACGGGGATCAATGGGTCAGCGTATCTCCCGATGGAAAACTGGCTGCGTTCGACCTGCACCACGGGAGCGCCTCCACGATCTGGGTGCAATCGCTGGCCGGTGGCCCCGCGCGACAGCTGACAACCGAGGGCTTGGAAAGCGCCCTTCCGACCCAGAACATGTGGTCGCCCGACAGCAAGCGGATTCTCTTTGTTTCGCGACGTACGGGGACCTGGGACATCTGGGTCGCCGATGTCGAGACTGGTCAGTTGACGCAGATAACCAGCGATCTCCGGAATGACATCCAGCATCGCTGGTCTCCCGACGGCCGTTGGATTGCGTTCAGTTCGGACCGCGGCGGGCAAACTGATGTCTGGATAGCGCCGTCAACCGGCGGGCCGGCTATGCGCGTCACGAACGATCCAGCCATTGAATCGTGGATCCGGTGGTCGCGCGACGGTCAAACGCTCTTCTTCCACACGCAGAATGCGGCGGCCGGGCTCGATCTTCTGTCACTCGACACAGGAACCCGCCGCAACCTTTTGTCCTGGCCTTCCTACTCCACGGACGGCGTGGACTTGTCGCCCGACGGACGAACAGCCGTATTCACTTCCAATAGAAGTGGCAATCCCGATATCTGGACGGTTCCGACCGCCGGTGGCGAGCCGGTACCCCTGGCGACCGGGCCTGGTGATGACGTTATGCCGCGCTATTCGCCCGATGGCAAGTGGATCGTATTCCAGTCCAACCGTTCGGGCTCAGAAGATATCTGGCTTCAATCGGTATCAGGGGGAGAGCCGGTGCAGCTCACCAGTCTAATCTCACGGGAGATTGATCCAGTCTGGTCTCCGGATGGATCGATGATCGCGTTCCTCTCGAGCTTTGAGAATTCGGCAGTGAGCCGGCTTGACTTGTGGGTAGTTGACGCCAAGGGCGGAAACCCGAGGCGGTTGTCGAAACTTGCTGGCGCTGCCAAGTCAGCAGTCTGGGCGCCGGATGGAAAGCACATCTATTTCGCTGCAGCAGAGGCATCGGGCAGCGAGCGACTGTACCGTGTGGCGCCGAACGGGACCAACCCCGTTGTGCTGGATCAGAGCCCGGCGGGTCGTTATTACGGCCTCGACATTTCGCCGGACGGAAAGGAGGTCGCCTACGCCATTGGCGGTGAATGGGCCTACATCCAGGTCATCCCTGCCGCAGGCGGCAAGCCCCGCCTCGTCTCGACCGACACGACGGGTATCTGGCAGTTCGAGCCGCGCTGGCTGCCCGACGGATCAGGGCTCGTCGTCAATTCAGCAGATATAGTGTTTACCAACAGTGAGGTGTGGTCGGTGTCGTGGCCCCAGCGTGTCTGGAAACGACTCACCAACAGCAAGGACATTGACGAATACTCGACGACGATCTTTCCGAACGGCAAGGAAATTATTCTGCAAACCGGCAAGGCGGTGAACGAGATCAAGTCCGTATCCGTGAGCACACTGGTCGCGGGGAAGTGACGTTCCCGATGTGGCTTCCACGACCTCACGCGCGATGATCGTTTTTCAGTTCCGTCGGTAATAGGCCAATCACAACCGGCCTGCCTCACCGTATTAATGCAACAACGATGAAGGCAGGCCGTGCAACCTGTGGATTAGGCGAATCTCAGTTGAACGCCGTGAAGAACTCCGCCGGCGGCGGCGGTTCAATGCTGCTGTTCGTGTGACTGAATGCCTGGAGGCTTCCAATGAACTCAAGCGAGTTGTCCGCACCCAGAGTGGTACCCGCTGGTCCGAGCGTGCTGGCGTACACGTTGCTCCTCACGCCGCTTCCGCTCACGCCCCGCGCCAGGACTCGCAGCGCATTCCCGGCGTCCGGATATGTGCCGGTAACCAGGCTGCGAGAGCCGACGAGGAAGAAGTCAGCAACGACGCTGCTGAACTGTGTCCCGTGGAGTTCAAGGCTCGCTGAGTTGAACGAAAGCGGTGAAGCGTTGGACGTTGGCCGCGACGCTCCGACGGCGGTAATCGCTCGGGTGAAACCTTCGATGCGATCATTCACCGAGTGAACGCGCAGGGTGTTCCCGGTGGCTGCTTCGGTTACGGCGCCGGGAACCGGAGAGCCTGCGCCGCCGTAGACCTGCCAGCCACTGAGCGGTGTCACGCCGGGGTCGGCGCGGTACAGGTTGCTGCGCGACATCACCGTCACGTTCGCGCCGGTCACTGCGTCAGGC
>JBPCJP010000159.1:0-12363 GCA_051005175.1 Gemmatimonadaceae bacterium
CACCGCGAACAATGGGTGCGGAAACACTTCAACAGGTCATGGCGAGAGCACGCCAACTATCACCTCGCCGTGAACACCGGATGGCTTGGAATCGCCGGCGCCGCCGATATCATCATCTCGTCAGCGACGCTCCTCCGGATAACGGCGTGAGACTCAGTCCTTCGGATTGGTAGCCCAGACTGTCGCCTCCGTGATGAACCCGCGATCGTCCATTGATAGCATCGCGCAGATGACATAGGCGATATCCGCCCCGGTGAGCTTGGTGTCGTTCGACGGACGCGGACGTCCTGCCGCAGCGAAGAAATTCGTCTGCACTTCCGACGGGTTGACCTGCATCACCCTTACATTGTGCTGCCGGAGCTCCGCTCTCCAGCACTCGGTGAGCCCGCTCAGCGCAAACTTGGTTGAAACGTAGGAGCTCCCTCCCGCGGACCCCCGTTTGCCGGAAGTCGATGCAACGTTCACGATATCCCCCCTGCCCATTTCGACGAAATGGCGCGCCGACTCGCGCGCGACGAGCATGGCGCCGAGCACGTTCGTCTCCCAGGTCTTCCGGAAATCGGCGGTGGCTGTCTCAACGAGTGGCGCCCATGTGCCTGACCCGGCGTTGTTGATCAGCACATCGTAGCCGCCAAGCTCCGATACCACGCGCGCCACCATCGACTTCACGTCGTCCTCACTGGACACGTCAGCCACTATACCAGTCGCCCCGAGCTCGCTGGCAGCCTGCTCCACTGCCTCAGGCCGCCTGCCACAGATGGCAACCTGGGCGCCCCTGTCTCTCAGCAGCTGCGCGGTCGCGTAGCCAATGCCGGAGCTTCCGCCAGTGACGAGCACCTTTGCGTTCCTCAAATCCATTTTTAACCTCCGCCGATGATCCGGGACGCAGCGGTGAGGAACCGGTCGATGTCATCCTCTTTCGTATCGAATGAGCACACGAACCGCGCTTCCGACGCAGCCTCGTCCCATATATGGAAATAAGTGATGTCCTGAAGCGCAGCTATGTGCTCCCGGGGAATCACGGCAAACACCTCATTCGCCTGCACACGCTGAGTCAGCCGGCATCCCGGCATCTCCGCAATTCCAGCGGCGAGGCGTGACGCCATTGCGTTCGAATGAGTCGCGCTGCGCAGCCACAGGTCTCCGGTGAACATCGCGTCGAACTGCGCGGCGATGAATCTCATCTTTGATGAGAGCTGCATGCCCTGCATTCGCCGGTAAACGAAGTCCTGCGCGAGGGCCCGGTTGAAGAAAACCACCGCCTCGCCAGCGATCATTCCGTTCTTCGTCCCGCCGAACGAGAGGACATCCACTCCGGCATCGCCTGAGATCTCCCTGAGCGAAACTCCGAGGTGCGCGGCTGCATTCGCGAGACGCGCTCCATCCATGTGCAGGCGAAGGCCGTGCTCGTGAGCGAAAGAAGCAATCAACCTTATCTCATCGGGCGAATAGACAGTGCCGTACTCCGAGACCTGTGAGACCGACACGGCGCTCGGCTGAACATGGTGATCGTTCCCGAAATGGTGGAGGTGCCGTGAGATCCCATCGCGGTCGATCTTCCCGTCGGCTGTGGGCACCGGCGACAGCTTGCAGCCGATGTGTTTCTCGGCTGCGGCACACTCGGAGGTGTAGATGTGCGCGGATTCCGCACAGATGACTGTATTGAATGACTGCGCAATCGTCTGGAGGCCGAGAACGTTAGCCCCGGTTCCGCCGAAGACGAAAAAGATCTCCGTGTCGCCGCCGAAGACCGCGCGCAGCTTCTCTATCGCCGCTGCTGTGTACTCATCGTGTCCGTAGGAGGGGGCGTGGCCGGCATTTACCGCCGAGATAGCCGCAAGAACCTCCGGATGCACCCCGGACCAGTTGTCAGACGCAAAATGGCGCCGCCGACGTTCTGCGGCACCCATCAGCGAGCTTTCGCAACCTCCGCCGCCATCTCGGAATACGCGGTCTCGTTCAGCGCGGGGAAGCGCATGTTGCTCCAGAGAATCGTGCCGTCCCTGCCGATAACGAAGACCGTCCTGCCGGATGTGTTTCGACCCGGCGTGTAAGACCCGTATTGTCTCGCGATGCTCAGGTCGGTGTCGGCGCCGAGCACGAATGGAAACTTCATCTCTGCCGCCCACGACGCGTGAGTCGCCAGGCTGTCGACCGAGATAGGCAGCACGACGGTTCCCTCACCGAACAATCTGTCGTACTCATCGCGGAACTTCGTCAGCTGGAAGGTGCACCCCGATGACTTGTCCAGCGGATAGAAGGCAAGCACCACTACGCTGCCACGAAAATCGCTGAGGTTGACCGGCTCGGCGCGAATGCCGGCGGAATCGGCCACGTGGATCGAGAAATCCGGCGCAATTCGCCCCACTTCCACCTCGGCAGGGTACGCCGGCGCGGTCGGGGCGCCACCTGTCGGCTGTTGAGCGAGAGCTGAAAAGCCCGGAACGAGCAACGCGAACATGGTGGTTACAAACGCTTTCGTGCAACGGATCATGGTGGTCCTCCCCCCAGGAATGTCTCGCCTGCAGATTTGAATCTAACAGCTGGAGGGAAGGATGCAGCTTCACGGAATTCATCACCTGACGGCAGTTTCGGCGAGCATCCGGGAGAACCTTCACTTCTACACGCGCACAATGGGCATGCGCCTGGTGAAGCGCAGCGTGAACCAGGACGACGTAAGCGCCTACCACCTGTTCTATGCCGACGCGCTCGGATCGCCCGGGACTGATCTCACCTTTTTCGACTGGGCCATGCCGCGCGAGCAGCGCGGGACGAATTCGATAACCCGGACGAGCCTCAGGGTGTCGGGAGCCGAGTCGATCTCGTGGTGGGCAGAGCGACTCTCCTCTCTTGGAATCCAGAACGCCGGTGTCCGCGAGCGGGACGGCCGCTCAAGCCTTGATTTCGAGGACGGCGAAGGACAGAGGCTTTCCCTCATTGATGACGGGGGAGCCGGCGATGCACCGGTCCCGTGGGAAGCGAGCCCTGTGCCCGAGGAGCATCAGATACGGGGACTTGGCCCGATTGTGATGAGCGTTCCCGAGCTTGGGCCGACCGACGCCGTACTGACTGGAGTGATGGAGCTGCGTCACGCCCGGGAGTATCTGGAAGAAAGCGAGTACCCGCACACGGTGCACGTCTACGAGATGCACGAGGGTGGCCCTCACGCCGAGCTCCACGTCGCGGTCGACGAGGATCCCCGTACTCTCGGAGAGAAGGTCGCTCTCCCGCCGTTTCTCGAGGCGCAGCGGGAATCAATCGTGTCGAACCTGAAACCCCTCGGCTGAGGTCGTCGGTCACTCCGTGGCCGCGCTCGCGTCCCGTTCCGCGAGCGCTATTTGAGGCAGGCGTCGAGGATGTTGCGTCTTACGCGCCGTGAATCGTTTATCGTCTCGTAGAACTCGTCGAAGTACTTGAGCGTTTCCTCGGCGGTCTTCTTCGGAAGGAGACTGCCGACAGGGTCGGAGTACAACGCGTAGATATCCTGCTTCTTTGCCTTGAACATCTCGAATGCGCGCTCGAAATCTTCCGCGGGGCGGCAGTAGCCCCTGAACAGCCGCTGCCGCACGCGGTCTATGCTGAGCTTCGGATCGACGCTGGCGTAGGCCGCGTTGATTGCCCCGGCAAAGTCGAAGTCGTATGGAACCGGGATCACGTCCCCGTCGGCTTCGCTGACGAGCTGCATGTTGTGAAGGCCGTATATCGACCAGTCGGTGTTTCCAATGAGGTAGTTGAACAGTCCGGCAAGGGCGTCGTGATAAGCATCGAGGTTAGACACCGACGCGCCTTTCTGCTCAATGATGTCCCCGTCCAGGCGCGCTGCGATGAAATCCGGCTCCTCGAGGAGGATTGCCAGCCGCTTCGCGTGAGTTTTTCCGCTGGCGCTGTCGACGTAGGTGATGCGCAGCATCCGCGCCCGATGGCTCGCCGGCGTCAGAAGGTTGTAAACGCGGTAAAGCTGCATCTCCTGCGTGATGTAAGTCTCGAAGCTGTCAGTGTTGCGACAGTAGTTGACGAGCTTCGGCTTGTCGATTCCCCGAAGGATCGTCCCCTTGGTGTCGTCGTTGCGGAAGTTCACGCGCAGCGGCGGAAACTCGCAGTTCTTGAGGCGCCAGATTCCCCGCGTTCTGATCTGGGCGGGAATCGAAACCACTTTTCCGTCGGAGTCCGTGTAGGAGAACACAGCAGGCCGCCATGGCGCTTTGTCATCCTTGTCGCCGCGGATACGACGGATATTCGTCGTCAGCGTTATGTCGAGTGGCTCGGTCGCAGCGAAGAACGCGTCCGCATGTTTCGCGCGGGCCGCGACCTTGCGGCGCTCGTTAGCGGCCTTTTCTCCATCCTGGGCGAGCATCACCTGCGCTCCGAGAGACACAGGGATGAACGTCATAACGACCATCAGAACCAGGCGAAGCGGTGATGCCGGCATAGTCTGCGCGCTCCCTTGCTTATCTATAGAAATATTGGAAGGATTTGTTCGCGACGCCAGAGGGTTGCAGGCACCCGTTACCTGGGGCACATTCAGTTCATGCGCATAATACTTGCAGTAATCTCCGCGCTCGCTGCCGCCGGCAACGCCGGAGCGCAAGCCGCCCCGGCCGCTACCTCGCCTTCACTCGTCGTTCTCATCACGATCGACGGGTTCCCCGCAAACAATTTCGACAGGTTCGGCACCCAGCTGACGGGCGGACTGGCGCGGATTCGGGACCGAGGCGCGTGGTTTACCGATGCTCATCATGACCACGCAATAACCGAGACCGCGCCGGGTCACGCGAGTCTCCTCTCGGGCCGCTTCCCTGCATCGACAGGCATCGCCGCAAACCGCGTCGGCGTCAGCGATCCACGGTCACCCCTTCTCGGCGGCTCGGGTGCGCTGGGCGCATCGCCCGAGCGCTTCCAGGGTTCGACGCTGTTCGACTGGCTGAAGAAAAAGCATCCGCGCGCGAGGGCGCTTTCGGTATCCGCCAAGGACCGCGGCGCGATCCTGCCGCTGGGGCGGGCAAAGGAAAGCGTCTTCTGGTATCCCGGGGACGGCGCATTCACGACGAGCAGCTATTACGCCGATTCCCTGCCGGGATGGGTCACACGGTTCAACGAGCGTCAACTGCCGCAGCAGTACGCGGGCCGGGCGTGGACGCTGGTTGCCGACGAGTCGGCCTACGCCTCTCCGGACAGCGTGGAGATCGAGGGAGCCGGAAACAATTTCATGTTCCCGCACATGATTCCCGATGACCCGCAGCGCGCGGCAAACTGGATCCGAGGGACTCCCTTCATCGATGAGGTGACGGTCGCCTTCGCTCTCGAGGGCGCTGCCGCGATGCAGCTCGGCAAGGGTTCGCACCCTGACCTTCTCGCGGTATCGCTTTCAGGAACTGACGCGATAAATCACCGACTCGGGCCCGATTCGCGAGAGGCCCAGGACCAGGTTCTAAGAACCGACCACCTGCTTGGCGTGATGCTGGACTCGCTCTATCGACTCGTCGATTCGTCGCGCGTCATCGTCGTGTTCACGGCCGATCACGGCTTCACTCCGATTCCCGAGCTTGCCGCACGGACTGTCGAGCCAATGCCCACCCGGACCAACCTCGATGATGCCCTCACCATCGCGCGAGCGAAGGCAACCGAGCTGAAGGTCGATTCATCCGCCATCGACGTTGATCAGCAGATATTTCTCATGGACCGCAGAGCCTTCTCTCGCGCCCGCGGAGGTCCGGAGGCCGTCATGGCCGCGTTCGAGACTGCGGCGAAGGAAACCTGGGGCGTCCACCGCGTCGACCGGCTGAAGGCGCTTCATTCGGCAGGCCCGGGGGACGATCCTATCGCAAGACGATGGCGCCACCAGTTCGGCCCCGAGTCGAACGTCGAGCTTGTCGCTACACTTACGCCCGGCAGTCTCTGGACTTCGCTGCTCGTCGCATCGCACGGATCACCCTACGATGCGGACAGTCACGTGCCGGTGATCTTTCTCGGACCGGGTTTCAAGCCGGGCCGCTACGGCGCCTTCGTCAGGACTGTCGACATCGCGCCGACCCTCGCGCGCGTGCTGAAACTCCAGCCCTCGGAAAAAATCGACGGAGTTCCGCTCACCGCCGCATTGAGATAAAGCCTCGCCAGGGGAGGAAGAGCTCAACGCCGCGGGCTTCAAAGTTTTACGGACCATCCTCAGGGTGCCTGCCTGCCTCCTGCTGGCCAGCCGAGCGTCCTGTCGATTGTCCCGGTGGAGACTGAGTGATACATGGGTCGGGCGCGCCGGTATATGCTCGTCGCCATGGTCTTCCCCCAGGGAGTCGCGGCAAGATCGGCGAACAACGGTGCCACGAACTTCCGTCGCCCCTGGCTCAGGAGAAACCGCTCGAGCGCGGGAAACGCCGGCTCATAACGATTGGCAATCGCCTTCCTGAACCAGGCGAAAAGAATCTCGCTGTTGCCGCTTGTGGACAACCCGAACGTACGGTCGAGCTCCGCGATCCGATCCTGCGATATCGTGTCTGGAAGAGATCTCAGGAAGTGCAGCCACTCATGCGTCGACCAGCTGGCCACGTCGAGCGTCGACGCCGGAGCGCCGCCTTTCCATGCATCGACCTTCTGCTGAACCGCGGCGAACGCCGCTGACTGTACGGGCGGGATGTTCGCGGGAACTCCAGGCTCGAAGATCCACTGCTGGACGTTGATCCGCGTTGCCTCCTCGTCGGTGAGAAGATTCTGCCTCATGTATGCGACCATTCGCTCCGAGCTCATCGGCTTGAATGCGAAATTGTCGAAATACTGACGCAGGAACCTGTCGAGCCGGTCGCGACCGGCGACGGACTCAACGGTATAGAGGAACGCCGCCCCCTTCTCATATGCGATATCGGTCATGCCGTCATCAGGGTTGCGGCCAGCGAGGTCGAGCCTGAGCCGCGTATCTGCCGCCCGGGCCGTTCCAAGCTCCTCGACCGTCGCGAGCATGTCCTGGCGGCCGAGCTGCCGCAGCATGTCGGCGTACGGCTTCCCTCTCAGCTCCTCCATTATCCTGGCCTCGATGTAGCTGGTGAAACCTTCGTTCAGCCAGAAGTCGTCCCACGTTGCATTTGTGACGAGATTCCCCGACCATGAGTGCGCGAGCTCGTGCGCGACAAGGCTCACAAGCGATCGGTCTCCGGCGAGAATCGTCGGCGTAGCGAACGTGAGCATCGGGTTCTCCATGCCGCCGAAAGGGAATGCAGGCGGAAGCACGAGCAGGTCGTACCTTCCCCATCTGTAAGGTCCATATAGCTTCTCGGCCGCCTCAATCATCTGGTCCACTTCCACGAACTCGCTCGCTGCGCGCTCAACTACCGACGGCTCCGCATAGACCCCGGTGTTCGATCCGATTGCACGAAATGCGAGATCCCCCACAGCAAGGGCTATCAGGTAAGGCGGGATCGCATGAGGCATTCGGAACGTGTAGACGCTCAGGCCCTTCTCGTCCTTTCCTGGCTCCGCACCGACGCTCTCGGCGCTCATAACGGCCCGCATTCCCTGAGGCACGCGGACAACGGCGTCGTATGTCTGCCGGATTCCGGGCCCGTCCTGCGTAGGCACCCATGTGCGCGTGAGAATCGCCTGGCCCTGGGTGAACATGAATGGAAGCTTCCCACCCGCGGTCTGCGATGGCGACAGCCATTGCACCGCCGCCGCGTCGGGTGAGGTGGAATACTCGACGACGATCGTGTCACCGGTCGCCGGAAGGGCAATCGCGAGCGGCGCGCCCATGAATTCCCTGCTCGTGCCCACGGTGAAGCCGAGCGGCCGGCCTGCCGCGTCGGTGACACGGGTGACGTCGAGGTCGCGGATGTCCAGGACTACGCTGTCGGCGTCAGCCGATTTCTCGATTGAAAGGCGTGCTGTGCCTGATATGCGCCTTGTCGCGAAGTCGGGCGTTATGTCGAGCGAGACGTGTGTGACGCGGGCCTCGTCAGGTCGCGCATGTGAATGTACGTCTGCGGGAATCGGCGGGAGTGCCACGTCGCTCGCCGCTCCATTGCCTTTCCCGCTGCAGGCTGCCATGGCAGCGAGCGCGAGCGACAGGGAGACTGCGCGGATCGGATGGTTGAGCATGCGTCTCGGCGTTGCAAGGTTTTGACCGCGTCAGCCGACAAGGGCGAGCGCGAAGCCATCGTAACCTTTTACCCCGACAGTCTGCAGAACGGTCGACCTGATACCGCTGTTCCCAGCCATCATCTCGTTGAGGCGCCTGACTCCCCTGACGCTCTCGTCGGCGCTTTCCGGGTCGATGACGGCTCCGTCGCGTACGACGTTGTCCACGATTATCACCGCGCCCGGCCGGGACATGGTAAGGGCCCACTCGAAATACGCCGGAATGTTCGCCTTATCGGCATCGATGAACGTGAGATCGAACGGTCCCGCGCCTTCAGCCCAGAGGCGAGGCAGCGTCTCCAGCGCGCTTCCCACTCTCACTTCGACCCGGTCGCCGAGTCCTGCGCGCTCGAAATTCGCTGCCGCTACGCTCGCGTGCTTCTGGTCGATCTCGAGAGTGACGATGCTGCCATCCACGGGCAGCGCGCGCGCCATCCAGATGGTGCTGTATCCTCCAAGAGTCCCGATCTCCAGGATGCGGCGCGCCCCGACCATCCGGGCGACGATCTCAAGGAACCTTCCCTGCGCCGCAGAAACCGCGATCGCAGGCAATCCGGCTTCCTCTGCTGCCTGCTGAGCCGACATCAGTACGGGATCTGCCAGGCCAAGCACGTCTTCTACGTATTCGTCTACTGAGGTCCAAAGCTCCGATGACATGTTTCCTCTGCGGATGTTTCAGGCAGGCGGATACTTCGCCAGCAGCCGCCTGACTGTGTTCATGTTTCTCCAGGTTACCCGCACGTCGAGCAGCTTCTCCATCTTCGAGCTCACGAACGCCGACTCGCTCTGTTTCGTGGTGAGCGTCCAGTATATCTCGCGGCCGACAGCGGTGAAGGCATCCGACGCGGTATCGAAGTTGACGAGCTGCGCCTTGCGGGCGGCCGGAAGTAGTTCGCGGGTGAACGCGACATGTAAGGCAGAAGGGACCGCGTTTACCACTTTCGCAAGCTCACCCGGTGTCCTGAGGAATGCATCGACGTCATAACCGAGCTTTGACCGGAGAGCTCCTTCGATCTTTTTTTCCAGCGTCGGGGGCTTACCGCTTCCCGAGGTGAAGATCACGTTGCCGGACGCTATGAATGTCTCGACGTCGGCGAGGCCTATGGAGCTGAAGATCTGCTTGAGCGTTTCCATCCGCACGACCCGCCCGCCGACGTTTATCGCCCGGAGAAAGCAGACGTAGCGCATTCAGCTACCTGAGACCGACCGGCGGCGTTGCGCGCATAGGATCTCCCGTTCATGAAAGAACGAATATACTGCCGCAGTCCAGCGAGGACCGGTCCCCCGGCCCCTCGCTGGCTGCCAGTCCGCTAGCGGATCGCTACGTAGCGCTCGAGCCGCGCGACTTCGTCAGTATCGACGTATTTTCCGATCTCCCGCCGGAACTGATCGAGCGAGGTCCAGGGCCGGTATTCCTTGAACTCGCGCAGCATCCGCGATCCCACGCCGGGGATGAGAAGGATCTCCGCATCAGTAGCGGTGTTGAGATCGACCGGGATCCAGAGCCGCGAAAAAACCGAGTCGCGCTGCTGCTCGGGAATGCTCGAGAGGACTCCGTCGAGGGTCGTATTGCTCGCATACGGCCTGCCCGCACTGATAGCCGAAGCGATTTCCGTCGTGACTCCGGGAATCGTGGCCAGGTCGGCTGCGCTCGCCGAGTTGGGGTCCATCATTCCACCGGTCGTACTTACGGAACCCGCCATTGTATCACCGGGCATCGCCATAATCGCCGGTGTGTCGAGGCCAGCCCTGCCCGTGTCCGCTGAGTCCCGACCGCAAGCGGCCAGCGTAAGGAACGCCGAAATGCAGATGATCATTGCCGATCTCATTTTCTTTCTCCTTTGATGACTCATGACGAGCCGATAAATGTGCTGGAACGATGCTCGCTCACTCAGCCATAGATGTGCTTCCGTTGTTCCATGCAGGGTGGCGGTATGCATACGCCAGGCCCATTAGCCCGAGCTGGGCAAGGGCTCCCGGAGCGAGAGCGGGAGTGGCGCCGCGAAGCGCCTCCCACGCCAGAGCAAGCCCCCTGAGCTCCGGGGTTCGCTCCACTATGAACTCCATGTTGCCGGCCAGGTGCAGATAAACACCCATCGCCCCTGCCGCCAGGAACGTAACCATCACCACGCTGAAGATTCTCAGGCTGCTTCGTCCTGCCCGGAGCTGGACCAGCGCCGTGGCTGCAAGTCCGAAGCCGAGGAGCACCAGCGGAATCCACTGCTGCCAGGACTCGGTGTGCTCCTGCAGGAGAAGATCGGCGATGAGTCCAAGCGTGCCCACAAGAATGATCGCGAGGACAAGGTCGCGCAGTGTAAATCGCTGTAGCATCGTAGTAAATGTGGGTTCGGAATTCAGGCTGGCGATTCTGAAGCCCTGCGTGGCAGACGATCCCCTGAGGCGTCAGTCGCTCGAGGCAGGATGAGTGACCATGAACCGTCGAGACGCACTTCGATTGTTCCTCCGGCTTGTTGACTTACGCGTTCTACGCGCGCGCCTATCGCACCGCACAGCGCCTCCCTGGCGCCCGGTTCGGGGTACGTGAATGAACCTGCGGGGCCAGTAATTCGTACGCCTTCGCCCACCGGAACGTTGACGCCACCGAAGTCTATTTCCGCGCCGGAAGCGCTGAAAAGGACGGAAGCGACACGTCGTCCTGAGATATCCGGCATCGCCGGTGGCACGAAGGTGACGAGCTGAAGCTTCGGCGCGCCGTGAGCGCCACCATCGCTTTCACGGGTTGCAGGCGGGGCACCTTGAGCCTGAGCGTGAAGAGCTCCGGTGCGTGCGGCGCGAGCGGCCCGCCGGTGACGATGGAACTGCTCCCAGAGAAGCCCGGCGGCGATCCCGACACCCAGCCCAGCAATCCCCGCGAAAATACCGGCTGTGGTGACGATCCCGAAGAAGTACCACAGAGCCCGCGCGAACCTTCCCGCGTCGAGCTGCGCCGCAAGCAGCCCCCACGCGAACGGTGCCGAGCCGATGAACCCGACAAGGAACCCGAGATATGCGGCGATGTCCTTTATCGCCGTGCGTCGAAGACTGTAGAACTCGGAGATCACTGGCCCTCTTTCTCTGTCGGAGTCAAATGTACCTCAAATCCGGTTCGGCCCGCCCCCTGAGGCGCGTCCACGGCACCTCGCTTGCTCTTGGAACTGCGTACTCTCACGAGGGGAACCAATGATCGGATTCAGGCGTGTAGTGCGGGCCGGTGCGGCATCTGTCCTGATGCTGGGCACCGTCGCCTGCTCCAGCACTGGCGGACTTGGCGGGATATTCGACGGCGTGCTTGGCGGCGGCGGCAGCCAGGTCAGTGGAACAATCCAGGGCGTAAACACGAGGACCCAGCAGCTTGGCATCACTCAGTCGAACGGGCAGTCAGTCACGCTGTCCTACGACAACAACACTCAGGTCATCTACCAGAACCAGAATTACCCGGTGACCTCGCTTGAGTGGGGAGACGAGGTGACCGCGAGGATCTCCAACACCAGCAACAACACGAATTATACTGATCGCATCACCGTGACGAGGTCGGTCGGCGGAAACACGGGTGCCGGGAATGTCCAGACATTCGAGGGAACCGTCAGGAGCATCGACCGGACGAACGGGCTCTTCAGCATGAGCACTAACAATCAGGGCACGCTGACTGTCTCGATGCCGTACAACGCACGGCCTGCTGACGTAACGCGCTTCAACAACCTCCGGAATGGCGATTTCGTGCGCTTCGGCGGGACGCTCCTCAACAACAACCGGATAGAGCTTCGGCAGTTCTACTAGGACTTGCCCTCCCTCCAGGGCCCGGCACCTGTGCCGGGTCCCGGACGGACCGGAAAACGCTGGCGCCGCGTGCTGCTGAGTGCAGTATTGTCCCGATGGACCTCCAATTGATACAGCAAGAGACAGACAACTCCGCGCAGCCGCGCTCGGTTTCGGCATCTCTCGACGTTTATGGGCTGACTCACCCCGGCAAGGTCAGGCCGAACAACGAAGACCACTTCCTGATCTGTGCCCTCAGGCGGAAGATCGAGGTCTACCACACAAGTCTCCCGAACCCGTCGATACTTGGCCGGAGCGAGGGACTGGCTTTTCTCGCCCTTGTCGCAGACGGAGTTGGTGGGGCCAGGGCGGGTGAGGAGGCGAGCCGGATCGCCCTCGAACACGTCACCCGGTATGTCTCAAAATCGCTCAACTGCTACTACACCAGCGATCCCGGCGACGACGAGACATTCGTTCAGGAGCTTGGGG
>JBPCJP010000160.1:0-11069 GCA_051005175.1 Gemmatimonadaceae bacterium
CGCCCTCGCGGCGTCGAGATTGATGCCAGCGTCCGTCAGCACCTGCGCGGCGATGCCCTTCTCTTCGCGGAGCAGGCCGAGCAGCAAATGCTCCGTGCCGACGTAGTTGTGCGTAAGGTCGCGAGCCTCGGCCATCGCGAGCTCGAGTACCTTCTTCGCGCGCGACGTATAGGGGAGGTCGGGACCGGTCGCTGCCGTTGCCTTTCCCTTCTTTACCGTGTCCTCGATTTTCTGCTGAATCTCATCGAGGTCCACGCTGAGGTTCTGGAGCACCGCCGCAGCGACGCCTTCGCCCTCACGGATCAGCCCCAGCAGTATGTGCTCGGTGCCGACGTATTCGTGCCGAAGCCGTTCCGCTTCTTCCCGCGCCATCGCGAGAACTTTTCGAACGCGCTCGGTGAAGTTGTATCCGTTCATCGTGTAGACCCCATGTCATTCGCGAGGATGCCGCGCACAAAGCGCGCACGGGCAATATTCGCTTCGCTCTCCGTCAGCTGTCTCCCCTCGGCATGCGCCAAGTGAGCTGGCTGACTAAAAATCAGGAGCTTGTTGAGGGTATATACACTTAGATCGGTTATCAGTTTCAGGCCGACCGCCAGGCGAACGCTGCTCAGATAGCTCATCACCTCGTCGAAAGTGAGGCTCCTCGCGTATCGAAGCGTTCCGTACGCCCGCCAAAGCTTGTCTTCGATAATATAACCGGCGTCTCTAAGCAATACTTTTCTCGCGTCCTCCTCCCGCTCGATGACGTGGATTACCACTCGCGTCAGGTAATCCAGCAACTCTCCTTCCGTCCGGCCGAGGGTCGTCTGGTTCGAGATCTGGAAGAAATTCCCGACAACCTCGCTTCCCTCCCCGTACAGGCCACGGTACGTCAGCCCTACCTGCTGCAGGCCGGCCAGCACCTTTGCAATCTCCTTCGTCAGCACCAGCCCCGGAAGGTGAATTAGCACCGACGCGCGAAGCCCGGTGCCGGCATTCGTCGGGCACGCGGTCAGAAAACCGAATTCGTTGTGGAACGCGTAGGGTACCCGCTCCCCAAGATCGGCATCGAGCGCGTAGACGGAGTTGAAGGCCTCCGTTATCCGAAAGCCTGACTCGATGGCCTGGAGACGGAGGTGATCCTCTTCATTCACCATGACGCTCGTCGCACGCGTAAGGTGTACGGCGGCACCGCTGCGCACTGGGCGCTGTGAGTCGAGCCCGGCCAGCTCCCGGCTCACGAGATGTCTCTCGTGAAGAAGAAGCCGGTCGTCCGGCGGCATCTCGTCGACCCTGAGCAGCACGCCCTGGTGACTCCCGCGCATCGCCGACAACGCCTGCTCCACCTGTGACAGGATACGCAGCCTCTCGCCATCGCGAGCTCTCCCCGCAAAGGCATAACCCTCGAGGTTCCGGGCAAGCCTTATACGCGTTGAGATCACGATGTCGGAGTGATCCCCGGAGGCGTCGAGCCATCCCACACCTCCGTCCGGGAGAAGGGAAAGGTCCATCATTCCATTCCCCGGAGCCTGTCGCGGATGTCCGCCGCCAGCTCGAACTGCTCGGCATCGATGGCGCGGCGAAGCCGGTCGCGCAGCTCGTTGGCTGTTCCCCCATCGGGCACGACATGACTGGCAGGCGACTCGTAGTTGCGGCCGATATGCTGCGAGACCCCATGGACCCGGCGCAGGAGGTCGCGCATGCTCTTCTCGAAAGCGTCGTAGCAGTGTGCGCAGCCGAGGCGGCCGGTCGACCGGAAGTCACGGAATGTCGACGAGCAGAACGCGCACCGGGCCGCATCCCCCTGAGTCGCCTGCATTGCCTGGTGAACACTTTGGAGGAAATCAGTGATCTGCGGCTTCGGAGCTGCCGTCGTCTCCACGCCACGCTCGGCGGCGCAGCGCTCGCACAGGTGCAGCAGGCGCACGGCCGTGCCCTCTATCTCAGTCAACTGAATTATCGCGTCAGCTTCTTTGCAAACGTCACAGACCATGCCACCCCCCTCTCTTCAGGGACGCCCGTTCGGACCTCCCGCAACTACTGCTACACCATAGCGTCGGACACGGCTGTTTCGGAAAGCGTTCCAGCTTCGAGAAGCAACACCCGGTTCGCCCTGGCAGCCAGCGCGCGGTTGTGCGTAACCACGACCATCCCGATCTCGAGGTCGTCAACGACCTCCGAAAGGAGCTCGTGAAGCATCTGTCCGTTGGCGAGGTCGAGATTGCCCGACGGCTCATCCGCCAGCACGACCTTCGGGTCCATCGCGAGCGCGCGCGCAACTGCCGTCCGCTGCTGTTCCCCGCCGGAAAGCTCCGACGGGAGGTGGTGCATCCTGCCGCTGAGGCCAACCCTCGAGAGGAGCTCCTCCGCCCTGCTTCGTGCCGCCGCCACGCTCTTCCCCGATATGCGGATGGGCATCATCACGTTCTCCAGCGCCGTGAACTCCCTCAGCAGGTGGTGGAACTGGAATACGAAACCCACCGACCGGTTTCTCAGCGCTGCAAGCTGCTCGTCGCTCAACCCGTTGATCGGTTCGCCGCCGATCACCACATAACCGCGCGCAGGCTTGTCGAGCGCGCCAAGTACATGCAGCAGGGTCGACTTCCCCGCGCCACTGGCCCCGACGATAGCCACCATCTCGCGGGGACTGACCGACAGGTCGACCCCGGCCAGAACGCTTATCGTTCCGCCGTCGCCACCGGTGTAAGCCTTGTGAAGATCGTGTGCCTGAAGAACTGCCATTGTTATTCGTGCCTTATCGCATCGATGGGATACAGCCGCGAGGCCTGAATCGCCGGATACAATGTCGCCGCGGCAGCAGTCAGCACGCTCGCAAGCACGATCCACAATATGTCGGCCGGCTCGGTGGCCACCGGAAGGTGATCGATGAAGTAGATGGATGGATCGAGCGGGATGAACTTGTACTTCTCGAGGGCGATCGCGCCGCCGAATCCGAGAAGCAGGCCGAGCGTGGTGCCAACAAGCCCGATAACGATCCCCTGCGCAAGGAAAACCCGGCGGATCGATTTTGCCGGAAGCCCCATCGCCTTGAGGATGCCGATCTCCCGTGTCTTGTCAGCGACTACCATCGTCAGCGTGCTCACGATGTTGAACGCCGCCACCATCACGATCAGGAGCAGTATCACCCCCATGCCGAGCTTCTCCAGCTTCAGCGCCTGGAACAGCGAGCGGTTCTGCTCCTGCCAGTCAACCGTGCGGTATGGCCAGCCGAGGGCCAAGGTGATCCGTTGCGCTACTTCCGAAGCTGCCCACCGGTCGGTCGACTTCACCTCGATCCCTGTCACGCCGTCGCCAAGCGCCGCGAACTCCTGCGCCTTGTCGAGAGCGATGTACACGTACGCGTTGTCGTACTCGTACATCCCTGTCTCAACAATCCCGGTGACCTCGAACTGGAAGATCCGCGGCACGAAACCCCCCGTGACCGCATTTGGCTTGACGCCGGCGATCGACACGAGATTTATCTTGTCACCGGGCCACGCGTTGTAGCGCGACGCGACGAGCTTGCCGAGTACGATTCCCCGCTGTTCCCCGTCGCTGCTGGCAAAACGGAAGTCACCGGAGACCGCATGCTGCCTGATCGTCGTTACCTCGGGAACGTCCCGCCCTTCCGGCAGCATTCCCACGACGTAGGCCGCTCCGGCGTAGTCATGGCCGGCATTCATCCCCCCCTCGACCAGCACGAACGGCGCGGCAGCCACAACCCCGGGCTGCTGTCTCACCTTGCCGAGCACGGTCTGCCAGTCGTCGATCTTGAGATCTTCGCCATAGCTCAGGACGCGGACGTCAGGGCTTCCGACGAGAATCTTCTCACGCAGGTCGCGCTGGAGCCCGTTCATCACGCCGATGATGAGAATCAGCGCGCTGACGCCAACGAGCACCCCGCCGATTGCGATGATGCTGATGAGCGAGAGCAGGCGTGATCCGCGCCGGCTCCGCAAGTACCTCCAGGCAATCGAAAGCTCGAGCCTGTTCATTCCGGCCGCATGGTTGGAAATAGTATCACATCGCGAATATTAAGGGTTCCTGTCAGATACATGAAAAGCCGGTCGATCCCGACCCCCACGCCTCCCATCGGCGGCATCCCGTATTCCATCGCCCTCAGGTAATCCTCATCTACACCTGAAGCCTCGAGATCGCCCGCCTCCTTGAGACGCGCCTGCGCCTCGAGCCGGTCCCGCTGGTCGATCGGGTCGTTGAGCTCGCTGAAAGCATTTGCAAGCTCCCGTCCATTCGCGAAAAGCTCGAACCTCTCGGCCAGCGCCGGGTTGCCGCGCTTCGGCTTTGCCAGCGGCGACAGCTCCATCGGGTAGTCGACGACAAAGGTCGGCTCGACGATCCTGGATTCCACGAGCTCCTGGAATATTTCGTCGATGAGCTTCGGACGGCTGAGGTCGTCGGGATGCGACACGCCGACATTGCGGGCAAGCTCGAGGAGCTCGCTGTCGCTCAGGGCGAGCACGTCGCGGCCGGCAGCAGCGTTGAGCGACGGGACCCACTCGATCCGGGGGAAAGGCGGCTTGAGATCGGGGACCTTTTCGCCGATGCCGGGAAGCACCCTCAGTGACGCCGTCACCCGCATCATCAGCGATTCCACCCGGCTCATCATCCCCTCGTAGTCCGCGTATGCCTCGTAGAACTCGAGCATCGTGAACTCGGGATTGTGGGTGCGGTCGATTCCCTCGTTCCTGAAGTCGTGGCCAATCTCGTAAACACGCTCGAAACCGCCCACCACGAGCCGCTTGAGGTAAAGCTCATCGGCAATTCTCAGGAACAGCGGCATGTCGAGCGCATTGTGATGAGTCGTGAACGGCCGCGCCGCAGCGCCGCCGTACAGCGGCTGCAGCACGGGCGTCTCGACCTCGAGAAACCCGAGCTCGTCGAGAAACGACCTGATCGACGTGATCACCCGCGATCGCGCCATGAACAGGGCGCGAACCTCCGGATGAACTGCCAGGTCGGCATAACGCTGCCGATATCGCTGCTCGGGGTCGCTGAAACCCGAGTGGCGGACGATCTCGCCATCGACCACCTCTTCCTTTCCGAACGGAAGCGGCCTCAGCGATTTAGCGAGAACCTCGAAGCTTTCGACGCGGACTGTCGTTTCCCCGGTGCGCGTGCGGAACAAGGGCCCCGAAACTCCGATTATGTCGCCAAGGTCGAGGTGCTCGAGGATGCCGAAGCACTCGTCTCCAAGCTGATCCTTGCGGAAGTAGAGCTGGATGCGCCCGCTCGCATCTGCCAGATGCGCGAACACGGTCTTGCCATGAGCCCGCCATGCAACGATGCGGCCGGCGATCGCCACGTTCGGTCCATCCGGATCCGCCGACTGCGCGCCATCCCCGGTTCCGGCTTTCGGGATCAGGGCCTGCGCTTCCGCGGCTGTGTTCAGTCGCGGATATGAATACGCGAACGGACTGACGCCGGCCGCACGGAGCGCGTCGAGCTTATCCCGGCGCGCCTTGAGGACGAAGTTGAGGTCGTCGCTCAACTACTGGTCCCGGCGCCGAACTGCTTCAGGTACGCCTCGATGAAGGGGTCGATACCCCCGTCCATGACTTTCTGGACGTCAGGAATCTTCAGCTCAGTCCGATGGTCGTTCACCATCGTGTAAGGCTGGAAGACGTAGCTCCGGATCTGGCTCCCGAAGCTGACGTCTTTCTTGTTTGCATCGACCTTTGCCTTCTCTGCCTCACGCCGCTCGACCTCCGCCTGATAGAGTTTGTTCTTCAGCATCTGCATTGCCTGAGCCTTGTTCTTGAACTGCGACCGCTGGGCCTGCGACGCGACGACAGTGTTGGTCGGGATGTGAGTGATCCGCACGGCCGAGCTCGTCTTGTTGACATGCTGGCCCCCGGCGCCTGACGCGCGGTAAACGTCTACCCGGAGGTCCTCGTCCCTGATGTCGATGTTTATCTCCTCGTTCACGACAGGATAGACAAAGACAGACGCAAAGCTCGTATGCCTCCGCGCGGCGGAGTCGAACGGCGAGATACGCACGAGACGGTGCACTCCGGCCTCGGGGCGGAGAAAACCGTATGCGTAAAGTCCGCGTATCTCGATTACAGCTCCCTTGATGCCCGCCTCCTCACCCTGGCTTTCGTCAAGAATCTCCAACTCGAATCCCTTCCGCTCGGCCCACCGCGTATACATGCGCATGAGCATCTCGGCCCAGTCCTGTGCTTCCGTGCCGCCCGCGCCCGCACTGATCTCCAGCTGCGCGTCGCGGTAATCGTCCTGTCCGCGCAGCAGCGTGCGGAGTTCGAACGAGTCAATCTCCGAGTCCATCGCTTCTATTTCGCGGTCGAGCTCGGAGCTCATTTCGTCGTCGGGAGACTCGCTGAGCAGTTCATCCAGCTCCCGGGCGCTCTTCACCCGCGCGCTGAGACGCTCGTACGGCTCGATCCACCCTTTGAGGGCTTTCACTTCCTGGAGGATCGCCTGCGCCGACTCCTGACGGTTCCAGAAGTCGGCCTCCGACATGCGCGCTTCGTGCGCACTCAGTATCTCGCGCTTGCCCTCGATGTCAAAGATACCTCCGCACTTCAGCCAGACGTTCCGACGCACCCGCGAGAGCCCGGACTCTCTCCCCGTTTCTATCAGCCATTGTCGATGATTCCCTAGAAAATCTTCTTGCCTGCGCCGAGCACCTCGTTCAGGGATTCCTGAAAGTGCGTCGTGGTGCGCGCGAAATCGGCACCGACCTGCCCGACATACTCGTCGTAGCTCTTCTTGATCTCGTCGCGGAAAAGCTCCTTGAGCGTTCCCTTCTCGAGTCCTTCTGAATGCTTCGCGGGATAGTAGGCGACCATGTCTGAAACGAGCGCCCGGGCCAGGCGCTTTGCGCGGAGGCTTGGATCGCGGGCGAGGAATGGATTAATCGGGCGTCGGGTCGCTGCGCCCGGCTGCGCCGCACCACCCCCGGCCGCTTTCTCGGGAGCGGGGGCTGCAGGCGAGGCTGCAGGCGAGGCTGCAGGCGATTGAGCGGCGGCAGGCCATGACGTTCGCGGAGTCTGTCTCATGCCCGGGAGTGACGCACCAAGCGGGGGAGCCTGAAAGGGCGGCACGCTGATCGGCGGCTGAGCCGATGGGGGCGTCGGCTGAGCCGATGGGGGCGTCGCCTGAGCCTGCGGCGCCTGCCGACCCGGTGCATACGGCCCGGAGGCCGGGGGGCGGGCGCCGAACGCTGCGCCAAGTGCGTCATGTGCGTCAACGGGAGTGGGCCGCCGGGGAGCCGGCGCGGTCGTGATCCCAACAGGAATGACCCCGCTGCAGGTCGAGCATCGCGCGCGCACACCGCCCTCCGGCACCTTCGCCGGATCAACCCTGTAAACCGTCGAGCACTGCGGACAACTGACGTTCATTTCCTGTCTCCACCCTCTGTCTTTGAAGCCGAGCCGAACAATGGCGGACGGTCGTCCGTGCGCCGGTCGATCGAATATACCGAGCCGGTGAGCGATTTGGCGTATGTTTTCATCTCTGTCGCCAGCCGGCTGACCTGGCGTGGCTCCTTAAAAGTACGCTGAACATTGCTCACCACACCAATTGAAAGCGTTATCAGCGGCACCCTGTCCAGCACGCCCCGCCTGTCCTTGCCGAAAAAATAACCTGCGCGGCGATCGGGCTCGGAATACTGGTAAGGGACGAGAAGGTCGAACGTGGAAGTTATCTCCCCGCAGATCTCCGCGATCTTCTCATAAGGGATTATGAAAATGAAGTCATCACCCCCGATATGGCCGACAAATGCGTCTTCGCCGCAGGTGCCCTTCGCCACGTCGTGAAGAAGCATCGCGAGGATCCTTATCACGCGATCGCCTTCATTATAGCTGTACCTGTCGTTGTATTCCTTGAAGTGATCGAGGTCGGCGTAGCAGACAGCGAATAGATCAGTGCGCTTCAGCCGATCGGCGATCTCGGCCTCGATCGCATGGGCTCCGGGGAGCCTCGTGGAGGGATGAACCCCGAGATCACGATCCGACCGGGAGAGGAGAATTTCGATCCGCCTCACTGACTCGCTCTTCTCGGTCTCTTCCGTGACAACCTCGTCCGCACCGGCGTCAAACGCCGCCTGGACCGCTGCGGCGCCCGCGGCCGCCACGACGAAAGCGGGGACGATGCCAGTGTAGGAGTCGCTCTTGAGTCGGCTGCACGCTCCGAGTGCGGCGGCGGCATCGTTGCGGGCGTCGCACACGAGCAGGCGTGGCCTGCCGCGCAGCGTGATCGCCATCAGCTCGTCGCCCGACGAGACGGCAATTTTCGGCGATGACTGCGACGACAGCCACCCCTGCAGTTCGGCCGGCAGCGGCTCGGCGCCGGTTGCGAAAAGGATCATTGCGGGTGCCGCCATCGTCGGGCTCATCCGTTACTCCGGCTGGTCAGGTATGCGGTCAGGTAGCAGCACGACGCGATGCCAGGTATTACCCGGAGCCCCGCATCACACAGGACGCAACAGGGAGCGCAACGCAACGTGCAGCGCCCCGGCTCCGCGTCAATTTATCTTCCACTGGCGTCCGGAAGATCATCAACGCGAAATAGATCGCCGAAGGCGCATCAGAAGATGAACCTCAGCGAAACATAGGCAGGGGTTTTCCCCGCGCTTTCGGATAGTCCGCCGAAGGTGCGGGCGATGTCGAACAGAAGTCTTCCGGTGCCGAGGCCGAAGCCGAGTGCCGCCTTTGCGCCGTCGGCGTCGTTTGCGATATAGCCGGCGCGAAGGTGCACTGTTTTCTGATAGGTCAGATCCGCGCCGAGCCGGGCTGACGGGTCGTCAGCGGTCTCAGTTGCGACTACATCGCCGGCGACTCGAAGGTCTATGTCCGAGACGTAGCGCTGAACTATGCCGACCCGATAGGAGAGGCCAATCTCGATGCGGGTCGGTAACGGGTCTGCCTGCTCCTGGTCCTGGATCTGGAGCCGGGTCCCGATATTCCTGACGGCGGCGCCGAGCCGGACCGAGCTGTCGCCTGGAACATCGAGCTGCGCTCCGAAGTCGACGGCGCTCGAGGTGGCGCTGAAGGTCGTGACGTTGGCGCATTGTCCCGAGCAGTCGACGCGGTACTGAAGGCGCTTGTAAGTCATCCCGATACTGAGGTATTCTCCCACCGACGCCCCGAAGGTGCCTGCGAAAAGGAGATTGCGCGGCAGGACGAGTCCGATAGGAGTGCCTTCCCGGTCGGTTATCTGCTGGTTTCCGAAATCGAGGACGTTTGCGGAAATGGCGAAGGCTCCCACCGGCTTATATGGAAACAAAACGGTGATCACGTCCCCGCGAGCGGCGATCGTTTCGGAGTGGTGAATTGCCGCCTCCCGCTTTTCCTGTCGCGCGATCGCGGCCGGGTTGGACCAGATCGACTCGCTTCCGAGCCTTTCGGCGACGGTTGCCTGCCCCATGCCGACGGTCTGGGCGCCGACCGGAAGGAGGAGGAAGAGGGCTCCGTCGCTACTCGATCCGCCCTGCGCTGATGCCGGGCGCCCGAGCGCCGCGAGGGCGAGGATTGAGTACAGGGCGGCCCGGATGAGAATCCGCCTGCTCCGTGCGGCGCCGTCTGCGCGTCTGTTCACGCGCCTCTGCGTGGCGCAGCCCTTCTGCGCCTCTTGTTCATCAGAGGGGTGTTGCCTCGTCGATCAGCATGATCGGGATATCGTCGCGCACGGGGTAGGAGAGTGAGCATGCGGGGCATACGAGCACGCTTTCCGATTCCCTGTACTCTATCTCCCCCTTGCATTTCGGGCACACGAGGATCTCCAGCAGTTGTGGATCCAGGCTCATGATCTTTCATCCTTTCCCAGGTGGTATCCGAGGCGCTGCAGTGCGGGTGTGCTGCGCCTCCAGTTCGGGAGAACTTTCACCCACATATCCAGATACACGTTCTGCCCGACAAACCCTTCGATTTTTTTTCGCGCTTCCTGTCCGATTTCCCGGATCCGGGTTCCCTTCGATCCGATGATGATCCGCTTCTGGCTCTCGCGCTCTATGTAAATGACAGCCCGAATGTACAACGGGGAGCGTCCCTCGCGGAACTCCTCGATTCCGACGGCGACGCTGTAGGGAACCTCGTCGTGGAGCTGCTCGAGGACGGTTTCGCGGATCATCTCCGAGACGAAGAACCTGACTGACTGCGTGCTTACGTCGTCGTCGGGATAGAGGAAGGGGCTTTCCGGGAGGTGCTCGCTTATCAGCCGGACGAGGTTGTCGACCGAGTCTCCGGTTCTCGCGGAAACGAGGATTGCGTCGGGCCGTGCTTCCCTGAGTTCGGCGAGCCGGGAATCGGGGAGGGTGTCGCTCTTGTTGAGCACTTCGATGACTGGTGCCTTGAGGTCGTGCTTGAGCCCCGCGGCCTCACGCAGTGGTGGAGGCGGACCGTCGGAAGCGTCTGCCAGATATACGATTACGTCAGCGTCTTCGAGCGCTCTTATCGCTGTCGAGCGCATCGCTGTCTGGAGTTCGTACTTCGGCTCGAGGAGTCCCGGGGTGTCGAAGATGATCATCTGGGTGTCGGCGGTTGTGTGGATGCCGACGACCCTGTCGCGGGTGGATTGAGGTTTCTGGCTGGTGATTGCGAGCTTCTGCCCGATGATGCGGTTGAGGAGTGTTGACTTGCCGGCGTTCGGCTTGCCTGCGACAGTGACGATTCCGGCTTTTGGCATATGTCTGCAATCTAAGCTTTCCCAGCGCCCGGCTGCTTCGCAACTGAACAACTGAAGAGGTACGAGCGGTCAAGCTTGGTGGGCTCAGGGCCTGGAGCTGTAGGGGGAAAAGCAAATGAGGCGGGCCACCGAAGTGTCCCGCCTCATTTGAAAGGGTGCCGGCGACGGCCTACTCTCCCGCGTCCTCTCGGACGGAGTACCATCGGCGCTGCAGGTCTTAACGCTCGTGTTCGGAATGGGAACGGGTGTGGCCCCTGCGCTCTAGTCGCCAGCGTGTTCTTGCGTCATTCAAAGGAGAGAATGACGACGGAAGTAGTAGTGATCGAGTGATTTGAATCAACAGGTTAGACTGCGATATGCGTTTGTTCGGATTGCTGCGGCATTTAAGCCTCAGACAATAAAAGAAGATCAAGCCTCACGGG
>JBPCJP010000161.1:0-8329 GCA_051005175.1 Gemmatimonadaceae bacterium
TGAAGTGTGGCTGTCTGGGGAAAAGATCGGCCAGGTGAAGCGGGTGCACTACAGGCCGATCGCAACCGACACGCTGAGGCGCCTCGCCATTCAGACAGAGATCATGGCCAGCAGGTGGAACTTCATCCGCCGGGACGCGCGCGTCGACATCAGGCCGGGAGGAAATCTCATCGGCGCGCCAATCATCAACATCACCGGCGGCACGTCACGCTTCCCCGCCCTCGCAGACGGCGACACAATCGCCGCAGTCAGCTCGAGCGCGTTCAAGCCGCTCGGAGTGCGGGTCGCGACGCTGACCGAGCGCATGGACATGCTGGCCGACACCGCGAGACGACTTGCCGCGATCATCAACTCGTCCCAGGGCACGATCGGAGCACTGAAGCAGGACGGGCTCCCGAAAATCCCCGGCGCAACGCGGTCGATGGACAACCTGGCGCGTCAGGCATCAACCGGCGACGGTACGATCGGCCTCGCAACGCGCAACGACCTCGCCGGACGGGTGACACGACTCGGCGCAGCTAAAGATTCGATCTCCGCGCTTCTCTCATCAGGCGATGGAACTCTCGGTCGCTTTTCCCGCGACTCGACACTCATGCTGAGCGTCGCGAGCATAAAGGCGCAGCTCGACTCCCTCAGAACGCGGTTCTCGGGGCAGAGCACTGTCTCCCGCGCGCGCACTGATTCCGCGCTCACGAAAGAGATGGCAAGGATGAGCGCCGAGCTTGCGGCGCTGATGGCGGACCTCAGGAAGAATCCCGGAGCGTACATCTCTTTCTGATGCTTGACCGCCCTCCAGTGCGCGGTTAGGTTCGCGGCATCCCCCCGTTCCCCGCCTGCCGCAGTACCTCCCTCCTCCCGCACTTCCCAGCATCGTTCCCGTGGATATCGCAGAGCTCAAGCGAAAGTCTGTCTCCGAGCTTCAGGACATGGCGGAGGGCCTCAACATCCCCGACACCGCCGTCGCCGCGAAACCCGAGCTGATTTTCCGCATCGAGCAGAACCTGCTCGATTCAAATGTCGCGCTCCACGGAGAAGGAGTTCTGGAGATCCTCCCGGAGGGTTACGGATTCCTGAGGAGCCAGGACTACAGCTACCTAGCCGGCCCTGACGACATATATGCCTCCCCGTCGCAGATAAAACGCTTCGGCCTCCTCACCGGCGATCTTGTGCGCGGCCAGGTTCGTCCGCCAAAGGCATGGGAGCGCTACCTCGCGCTGCTCAAGGTCGAAAGCGTGAACGAGCAGGACCCCGAGGCTATAAAGACGCGGGTTCCGTTCGACAACCTTCGCCCGCGCTACCCCGACACCCGCCTCCGCCTCGAGTCAAAGGATGGCGATCTCTCGATGCGAGTCGTCGACATCTTCGCGCCGATCGGGAAAGGCCAGCGTGGCCTCATCGTCTCGCCGCCGCGGGCCGGAAAGACGATTCTCCTGGAAAAAATCGCCAACTCGATCGCCGAGAATCATCCCGAGGTCACGACGATCATCCTGCTGATAGACGAGCGGCCGGAAGAAGTCACGGAGATGATAAAGAGCGCGACGAAAGCCGAAGTGATAAGCTCGACTTTCGATGAAGGCGCCGCCCGCCACGTTCAGGTCGCCGACATGGTGCTCGAGAAAGCGAAGCGCCTTGTCGAAGCGGGCAAGGACGTCGTGATTCTCCTCGACTCGCTCACCAGGTTCGCCCGTGCGCACAATGCAGTGGCTCCCCAGTCAGGGAAGATCCTCTCAGGAGGCGTCGATGCTGCCGGGCTCTACAAGCCGAAGAAATTCTTCGGCAGCGCACGAAAGATCGACGGCGGCGGATCGCTTACAATCATCGCGACGGCCCTGACCGAGACGGGATCGCGAATGGACGACGTGATCTTCGAGGAATTCAAGGGAACGGGCAACATGGAGCTCGTCCTCGACAGAAAGATTGCCGACCGCCGCGTGTTTCCTGCCATCGACATACTCAAGTCGGGAACGAGGAAGGAAGAGCTTCTCCTCTCGCAGGCCGAGATCAACAGAGTCTTCCTGCTGAGGCAGTTCCTCGCCGACATGCCTGAGGCGGAAGCCGTCGAATTCCTGCTTCGCCAGATGAAGAAGTCGAAGGACAACGCTGAGTTCTTCCTCCAGATGGCGCAGGGCGGAGCGTGAATCCCGCGCTCGCGCGCTTCATGGCGGTCGATTACGGTGAGAAGAGGGTAGGTCTCGCGATCGCAGACCCGATCGGCATGATCTCCTCACCCGCCGGGTACATAGCGCGCCGGGCCGGCAAACGCGCTCCCGTCGCGGAGATAATCCGGCGCGCCGAGGCGCTCGAGGCGCGCGGGTTCGTCGTCGGCCTTCCTCTGGATGGCAATGGCAACGAAACAGAATGGACAGCCGAAGTAAGGCGCGTCGGATCGGAGCTTGGCAAGCGCACGAATCTTCCAGTGCAGTACCTCGATGAGCGATATACGACATCGGCAACACTGCGCGCGATTCGCGAGATGGACGGCTCGACCCGCGGAAGGAAGGGCGATGTCGACTCGCTCGCTGCCGCCGTCCTGCTCCAGCGCGCCCTCGACGCAACGACTGAGGGCTGAAGTGCGGCGATCGCTTCTCCTCGCGGCGCTTATCGGCCTGTCATCGTGCTCATCGGCGCCGGAGGGCGAACCTGTAAGGGTGATCGTTCCCCGGGGCGCCTCCTTTGCGGCGGCAGCTGACTCCCTCGATCGCGGCGGGCTGATTCGCTCGAAGTTCTTCTTTCGCGCCTATGCCCGCATGAACGGGAAAGACAGAAACATCAAGCCGGGCACTTATCTGATCCGGCCTGGCACACCGTGGCCCGACATAGTCGCCGCGCTTCACGGCGGCCATGGACTGGTGAACACGATCACGATTCCCGAGGGATTCACACTCGCCCAGATCATTCCGGCGCTTGCAAGAACCCTCGGCGTTCCCGATGACTCGGTGACTGCCGCGGTGAGTGACACCGCCCTCCTGCGGCGTCTCGAGATCCCGATTGAAACGGTCGAGGGATATCTCTTTCCGGACACCTACGCATTCCCCGACGGAATGCGGGCGGGCGACGCGGTGCTGGAGATGGTCAGGAGGTTCGAGCGGGAGTGGACGCCAGAGTTGCTCGCTCAGCTCGAAAGAGATTCTCTGTCGCGCCACCAGATAGTGACGCTGGCCTCAATAATCGAGCGGGAAGCACAAGTTGCCGAGGAGCGGCCGGTGATAGCCGGCGTTTATCTGAACCGGCTGAGGATCAACATGCCCCTTCAGGCAGATCCAACGGTTCAGTATGCGCGCGGCCAGCATACCGCACGTGTGCTGTTCAAGGATCTGGAGATAGACTCGCCTTACAACACCTACAGATATCCCGGACTTCCGCCGGGTCCGATCGCCTCGCCAGGAGGAGCAAGCATACACGCGGCGCTCTTCCCTGCTGATGTTCCTTTCCTCTACTTCGTCGCAATGCCGGACGGGCGGCACGAATTCAGGCGCACGCTCCAGGAGCACAACGCAGCCGTCCAGGCGGCAAGGCGGGCGGCGGCAAGACAGTCTCGGCCATGATCGACAAGTCGGTGCTCCGACTCATTGCAATCACTGACAACGTCCGGGACGGACAGGCGGGACTCAACGCGAGAGCTGTCGCTGCCGCTGAGGGTGGAGCGACCTGCATCCAGTTGAGACTGAAGGATGTCCCAGCCCGGGACCTCGTTGGTCTCGCCCGCGAGCTTGTCGCGAGTGTGAGCGTCCCTGTAATCGTAAACGACCGGGCAGACGTAGCGATCGCAGCCGGCGCGGCAGGAGTCCACCTCGGCGCCGATGACATTCCGGTGAGATCGGTGAGGTCATTCGCTCCCCGGGGCTTCATAATAGGTGTATCGGTGGGGTCTGACGATGAGGTCGCCGGCTCCGCGGGAGCCGACTATGCCGGCATCGGGCCGGTATTCCCCACCGGTACGAAGCGCGACGCTGGCGCAGCCATCGGAGCTCAAGAATTCAGGCGGCTGGCTGTCGCGACTGGATTGCCTGCGGTGGGGATAGGCGGCATCTCAGCGGGCAACGCGAGGCAGGTGATCGATGCAGGTGCTGCGGGGATCGCAGTCGTGGCTGCAGTGTTCGGCTCGGAAGATCCTAGAGCGGCGGCTGCCCTGCTTCTTTCCTCCATCGGAAATTGATGTCGGGAGTCGGCTGAGCCTCGCGCGGCTTTCTGCGCTGCTTGTTCAACCGGCGCGGAGAGTCGGTGCTCTTCATCGCTTTCGCGATGCGCTTGAGAACCGGCGGCAACATGAAAACATCGACGAGGGCGGGATCGAACTGCTCACCTCGCCCGTTTGCGATCTGCAGGGTGGCTGCTTCGAAGGACTTCGCGCGGCTGTAGGATCTCGAATGTGTAATCGCGTCGAACGTGTCAGCGATTGCGACGACACGCGCGCTCAGCGGAATCTCGGGGCCCTTGAGTCCCCGGGGATAGCCGTTGCCGTCCCATCGCTCGTGATGAGCGACCACTCCGCGCGGCAGCCCCGGAAAGAAGCCCGATAGCGGCTTGAGAACGTCGGCGCCCCGCTGCGGATGCGTTCGCACCGCTTCCCACTCCTCGGCAGTCAGCTTCGTTTGCGCCTGAACGATGTCGGAGACCGCTCCATCCAGCTTGCCTATGTAGTGAAAGAGTGCGACCCGCTCGATCACATGACCTTCGTGGTAGTCGAGGTCGGCGGCATCGGCGATGATCAGGGAGAAGCTCGCGACACGGCGCACGTGCGCGCCGGTCTCCGGGTTGTTCGCATCTATTGCGTCGAGAAGCGCCTCGAGGGCAGCGGCTCCGAGCCGCTCGAGGCGGCGACGTATGCGCCGTTCGCGGATGAGGAGCGCACCGGCGGCTGCGCTCACGAGAAGTGATGCGTATCGGACCATATGAACCTCTCAAGGCAAGAAGCGTACGCCATCCGGGTTAGATTCACCAGATGCGCAACACCGCACGCGTCACGACAAAGGGCTTGAGGCGGTGGGAGTCGGGGCACCCCTGGATCTATCGAAGCGACGTGGCCGAGAGGCCGGAGGTCGAGGCCGGAACCGTCATCGTGCTCGACAGCCGCAACCGGCCCCTCGGGTGGGCATTGTGGAGCCCGAAATCGGAGATATCCCTGCGGTTCATCGAGCGCGACACCGACGTGGCCATAGATGGCGCATGGTGGCGCGGCAGAATCGAAGAAGCGGCATCGAGGCGCGTAGGGCTCGAGACAGTCACCAACGCATTCAGGGTGGTTCACGGTGAGGCCGACGGGCTTCCGTCGCTTGTCGTCGACAAGTACGATCGCTGGGCTGTAATTCAGCTCATGAGCGCGGGCCTCGAAGTGTTCCGCAACGAGATCGTCGATGCAATCGTGAGAGTCCTTCATGTTGATGGAATCCTGGCGCGGAACGACGCGGCACTGCGCGGAAAGGAAGGGCTCGCTCGGGAAACCGTGATGCTTCACGGCGATGTTCCGCGCGATATCGAGATAGACGAGCACGGGGTTCGTTACATCGCTGCGCCGTGGACAGGGCAGAAAACCGGGGCGTTTCTCGACCAGCGCGAGAATCGCCGGCTCGTCGGTGAGGTCTCGAAAGGGGTGGCCCTTGACTGCTTCAGCTATCACGGGTCCTTCGCGCTCCATCTCGCCCGCAATGCTGACAGGGTAGTCGCTCTCGACTCATCGGCCCCGGCGCTCGCGCGAGCGGCACATAACGCCGCCCTCAACGGAATCACGAGCATCGATTTCGTCGAGACAGACGCGTTTCACTTCTTGCGGGAGAAGGAAGCCGCCGGCGCGCGGTTCGATACGATCGTGCTCGACCCTCCGGCGTTCGCGAAGACCCGCCACTCGGTACCGGCCGCACTGCGTGGCTACAAGGACATCAACATGCGGGCGATGCGGCTTCTCGCTTCGGGGGGAATTCTCTTCACGGCGAGCTGCAGCTTCCATGTCTCGAAGGCGCTGTTCCTGGAGATGCTGGAAGCAGCTGCGGCGGACAGCGGACGGCGCATTGCGATTCGCGAGATCCGCGGCCAGCCGCTCGACCATCCCGAGATCCTGACGATTCCGGAGACAGGATACATAAAAGGCGCACTGCTCCAGGCAGTCGACTGAGCGACGTCAGGTTTTCTGGCAAACAGGGCAGAACCAGGTGGACCGCCCTGCCTGCGGTATCCGCCTGATCCGTGATCCGCACCGCTCACACGGTTCGCCTTCGCGGCCGTAAACCTTGAAGCGATCCCTGCCCTCGGTATCAGTGTATCTGCCTGGCGGCCGGTTCTGAGCTTCAAGCACTTCGTGAATTGCCTTCGCCAGCCGCTCGAGTCTTGCCCCGCTGATCGAAGAGGCCACTGCCCGCGGACTTACCTTCGCGCGCCAGAGCGCTTCCGCAGCGTAGATGTTGCCGAGCCCGGCGATAATTTTCTGATCCATTAGCGCCGGCTTGATCGGCCCGCGTCGACCCTTCACCGCGCCGCGGAGATAGCTGCCTGTCAGCTGCGGATCGTTCGCTTCGATGCCGAGCTCGGGCAGGGGGTTCCGGCCTTTGGGATGGAGAGCGAGTGCCGAAAGCGCCCGGCTGTCGTGGAGCTCGATGCGAGTGCCATCCGTGAGCTCGATGTATGCCCGTGTGAACCTGTCGAGCGGTTCATCGGTCCTGGTCAACAGCCAGTCCCCGTTCATCCGGAAGTGCGCGTGAAGTATCGAGCCGTTCTCGAGGTGGATGAGCTGGTGCTTTCCACGTCGCTCGACCCGGGCAATCCGCTGCTGTCGCAATCGTCGCGCAGTCGCGTCGGGAAACTGGCGCAGCAGCGCCGGATGAACAGCCTTCGCTTTGGCGATTGTTCGACCTTCGACAGCTGCGCGCAGCCGCTGCATCGCTTCTTCAACTTCGGGCAACTCGGGCATTTCTCTCTCGATTCTCCTCAGAAAACACTTGCGCGCAGCACATGATCGTCTAGCTTGCTGTGCGCGCGCCCGGAGTACGCATCACCTCCGACCGGACACGATGGATCAGTCAGCACCCCGATCGCTGAAGCACGAGTACGACCTGCTTGTGGAAAATGATATCGATGCCTACAAGGACTCGATCTCGCGCACGGCTCTCCTCAAAATTGGCGACGAAGCCGTTGCTTCGCTTCACTCGCAGACACAGTTCGCGATGAACGAGCTGCTCCTTTGCGACGAAGTCGATCGCATAATCCGCAAGCGCCTCCGCATTCCCTCCTATAGTACCTGGCGGAAGAAGGAGCTGAAGCGGCTCAAGGAGCTCGAGGAGTTCCGGCGGCCGGAGCGCTGGGGTGTTTCGGCGGACAGCGCCCTGGCGCGCGAATTTCACCTTCCGGCTGAGTCACGGGTACTCGTGGCCGGAGCCAGTGTGGCTAACGCGGCCAGGTATCTCGCGGCGCAGGGTTGCTCGGTGATGGCGATCGACGGTGCAAGCTCAGTCGTCGCGTCATCCCTCAACGAGGAGGAGTCGGCGCTCCTCGGCGGCCGGATTGAATCGCTGCCCGTCGGCCTGAAGGAGTGGGCTCCCGACCAGCCGCTCAACGCAGTCGTCTGCACCCCGGCTGCCTTCGCCGGGCTTTCCCCCGCCGAGCGGCACCGGGTGATTGAGGTGCTCCAGAGCGCAACGCGTGATGGCGGGGTCCACCTCGTAGACACCATAATCGCGAGCCAGGGCGAGCCGTCGCTCTCCGAGCTCCGGAAGAGCTACAAGGGCTGGACAATATCGGTCCTC
Organism: Gemmatimonadaceae bacterium; assembly: GCA_051005175.1. Classification (GTDB taxonomy): domain Bacteria; phylum Gemmatimonadota; class Gemmatimonadetes; order Gemmatimonadales; family Gemmatimonadaceae; genus UBA4720. The sequence goes on from JBPCJP010000161.1 coordinate 7,734, forward strand.
GACGACGGCCCCACCTCCCGCAGCTTCCTCGCCCGCAAAGACTCGGCAGCCTGACCGGCGGGCCCGTTACAACAAACGGTTCAGGACTCCGTGTCATATCGACACGGGAGTGTCCACAGATTGTGTGTCCAAGTGCGACAGGACCGAATCGTTTCCGGCGGAGGGGGTATCATAAGTCTCTATTAATCAAGGACTTAAAATGTTTGCGGTAGATGGCATCAGGGGTGCCTTTAAGGCCCGTGCTCGGCATCAGCTCGAGCTCGTAACCTGTGAGAGGAAAATGAAAAAGGTTCGTGAAGTGCCTGAGAGGGATGAGCCGATCGGAATCATCATCTCGCGAGGAGACAGGACGGAGCAGCGCCCGGTGTTTTCCGCGTACATCTGGGGTCCGGCCCCGGAACCCGCAGTCGAACCTTCCACAAAGGTGGCCTGACTCGTAACTGACCTGTCAGCTTGAACTTGCGGTAGAAAATGACGGGCTTGTCGCCCGTCATTTTTTTGCCCGGGCGTCGCCGTGGCCGAACCCCATCCATCGATCTATTCTATCTATATAGTAGCCAGGGAGGGTACATCAATTGCCATTGCCCTCTCTGTGG
>JBPCJP010000162.1:0-13474 GCA_051005175.1 Gemmatimonadaceae bacterium
GCGATCACGTCGTGCCTATCTCGCGCGGCGGGACCAATGACTGGACGAACGTCGTTACCGCGTGCAGTCCGTGCAACACGCGCAAGTCGAACAGTCTCCCGGCGGAGATCGGCATGCACCCGATGCACGTGCCTGTAGAGCCGCATTTCGTTCACTTGTCGTGGGCGGTCCGCCGGCTCACTCCGCAGCAGGCACATTACATCCGCATGTTCTATGGGGAGGAGACGCTGCATCATCTCGAGGATCTCTCCCACAGGAATCAGGGTCGGAACGTAGGCGACCTCGCCTCGTAGCGCCGTTTCTCTCCACCGAGCAGCCGCACAACTATCGTCCTCACGCCGCGGCCAACCGCGGTTCCCGCGTTCTTGCTGCCGCGCACCGCGGGCTTGAGATCACCGCGAAGCCACTGCTCGAGCTCATCCAGCTCGGTGAGCGACAACGCCTCTATGTCGAGCACAAGACTGTAATACCCGCGCTGTCCCGGCTTCGGCGGAGCGATCGGCGCCTGAAACGGCGCGCCGAGCGCAGCGTCGGCCTCGGCGACGGTCGCGAAGACGCCAAGGAGGCTCGTTCGCCCTCTTGCTAGACGGTACACATGAAAGGCCTTGCCCAGCGCGTCATATCTAACCACCACGTCCCACTGCGCCTCTGCCGCAATTCCGTCGAACCATCCACCGGTTGTCCAGCGCTCCATGGTGTAATGAAGTCGCGCTGGAAACCCGTTGCGGAGAAGATCGAGCGTGGCGCCGTCGGTGATCAGCGATGACGACCTGACAGCAGGTGGCTCGCTGGCAAGCTGAGTCCGCGCCGGCAGAACGATGCCCACCTGCGCGTTCTGGGCAGTAAGCTGCGACGACAGGAGCATCGTCGCCGCGATCGCGAGAACCCTCGCCCGCTTCACTCCTAGAACCTGTTGCGCAGGCGGATGAAAAAGTTTGCCGGCTCTTTCGGCTCCGACACGGCCTTCGCGACGTAAAGGCCAGCGATCCCGAGGTCGATGCCGAGTCCGACATCAGTGCGAAACGTGTCGAAGCCGGGCACTGAGCGGGATCCATAGCGCAGGGTGCCTGCACGCGGACCAACGAGCCAGCCGCGACCCGCGTCAGCGAATGCGACGACGTCCGGCTTCACCCTGAAGGCGGCGCCGCGAACCCGCAAGCCGTTCCGGTTGAACATGTCGATCAGCTCGGAGACAAGCTCCTGCCGGTACTCGACCTGAGCCAGCGCGACGCGCTCACATTCGGCGGGACGCGCAGTCGACACAGTAGCCTCGCTTCCGCACTGCCCGGCGTCCGTGCCGATTCCCGTTCTGCGAAAGTCGAACCCCGGAAGCGTGCCGATCCCGCCGACCGAGAATCTCCGCTGATATGGCAGGTCGTCCCCGTGAAGCCACCCGCCGAGCACCAGCCGTGCATGAAGCCTTCGCCGCTGGGAGATGCGGTTGTATCTGCGGAGGTCCACAAAAGACCGGCCGTAAGCAAGTCTCGCCCGCCCATCGGGAAGCGATGGCACAATAGATGTACCGGTTGTCTCGAAATCGCCTGAGCCGTGCTCGTACTGAGCCGTGAGAAACCATCCATCAGAGGGGTCGACCACGCTGTTCCGCGTGTCGACGCGCAGAGAGAGGTCGACAACGTGAGCCCTTCCATCGTTGATCGATGGATTCTCCCGCCACGATTCGCTTCCGCGAAACAGCGTGTACACTTTCCTCTCGCTGCGAGAACTCCATCGGACGTCGCTCAAGCCCAACGTCACTGTCGTGTTTCCGCGGAAAGCCGATACGTGCGCACCAGCGCCGTGGCGGCCGAAGAAATCGAAGTAGTCCCGCTTGAGGAAGAACGCCGCGAGACCCCCGTCAGGCTCATCGAGCTGCCAGGATTCTATCTTCGATACGACATCGAACGACTCTGCCCCGACAGCGAAGCCCTGCAATCGGCCAAAACGCAGGTCGGCACTGAGCCGGTGGCCGAGGTTCCCCGAGTCCCAATTGAAGTCGTCGGACGACCGGATGATTCCAAGTGCCGAGATCGAGAGGCGGCCGTTGCCCGCGTCTCCCCGGTACGTGGGACCAAACAGAATCGGCAGTCCCTCGACCCTGTTGTAAGTCTTGCCCGAGCTGATCGACAATCCGCCGCTGTCGTCCTGGCCGAGCATGATGCCGAGGTCGATCGCGGTGTCCTGCGGGGCCGACTGGGCGACGGCCGCGACGGAGTGCGCGATGATGGCGAGCAACGGAGCGAGGAGCCGAGAGATTCTCATTTATGCGTTCGTCCGGGTTGTGCGATCCGGCTCTTTTACCCCGTCGAGCCCGAGGCGCTTCATCCGCCGGTAGAGATTCGGCCGGTCCGTCTGGAGCCGCCTCGCTGCCTCGGCGATATTCCCCGCCGCGTCGGACAATGCCCGGCGGATCGTGCGCCGTTCATAGTCATCGAGCAGCTCGCCAAGCCCTCCTGCGGGAGCAGGCCGGTCATCCGGAGGTTCCGTCGGGAGCCACCTGCTCTCGTCAGGATAAAGGATTGATCGAATGTCCGACGAGGTGATGTCGATCCCGGGCCGCATTATCGCGATCCGTTCAACGATGTTCGCGAGCTCGCGCACGTTGCCCGGCCAGGGATGTTTCTCCACTACCTCGATCGCTCCCCGCGTCCACGTCGGCGGGATCTGGCCGGTCTTCCTGAAGTGAAGCAGCGAGAAGTGCCGCACCAGCTCGGAGACGTCCCCGTCACGCTCGCGAAGCGGGGGTAGCGCCACCGGGATCACGTTGAGACGGAAAAAAAGGTCCTCGCGAAAACTTCCATCCCGCACCGCGCGGGCAAGGTCGTGATTCGTTGCCGCGATTATACGCACATCGACCCTGATGCTCCGGTTCCCTCCGACGCGGTGAATCTCCTTCGCCTCGATTGCGCGCAGCAGTTTCGCCTGCGCATCGAGGCTGAGGTCGCCGATCTCGTCGAGGAAAAGAGTGCCGAGGTGCGCGAGCTCGAAGCGGCCGACGCGGGCCTGCGTCGCCCCGGTAAACGCGCCGCGCTCGTGGCCGAACATCTCGCTCTCAACGAGGTCGCGGGGGATCGCTGCGCAGTTGACCCTGACGAATGGCCGGTCGCGCCGCGTGCTCGCATCATGTATCGCGCTCGCGACGAGCTCCTTTCCGGTTCCCGACTCGCCGGTGATGAGAACCCGCGCATCACTGGCCGCGACGCGCTGTATCAGCTCGCGAACCGCATTCATCTGGGGACTGCCGCCAACCATGTCGCCGGCAAGACCGAGCTCCTCGCGCAGCTCGCGGGCCACGCGCCGCGACTTCCGCAGCTCGATTGCCGACCCGACCGCGAACAGCACGCCTTCCGGCGTGAGCGGCTTCTCGAGGAAGTTCACGGCGCCGAGCTTCGTCGCCTTGACCGCATCGCTGAGACCCGCGCGCCCGCTCATCATTATTACCGCAAGCTCGGGATGGTCGATGCGGAGCATCGCCAGGGCCGCCATACCGTCCAGCTGGCCGGGCATCATGAGGTCAAGCAGGACCGCGTCTGGCTCGTCGTCTTCAGCTTTTGCGACACCTTCCGCCCCGCTCGCCGCTTCTCTTACCTCGTAGCCTTCGCCGGAAAGCAGCGCCCCGACCATCCGACGGATATTTGGTTCATCGTCGACGATCAGGACCGAAGCCATGTTACCTGCCGGAGGACTTCGGGAGACGCACCGATTCGGGTGGAACCGGCGTATTAGTCGACTCGGCGAGGAGCTTGGTGGTAAAGCGCTGCCCCTCCGATATCCTCTCCACCTCGACCGCGATCGCGTCGATCGACTGCTCCATTCGCTCGAGTCTCGTCGACACCTCGGCTGGAATTGCCGGGCGCTTCGATTCGTTCTCGAGCTTCTTCGCCCAGGCGCTGACGAGCGGCCTTCCGACCACGATCGCGATGATCATGGTCATTCCACCGAGCGGCACGATGATCTCCGGACCCATTACGAGACTCCGTTGTTTGTGCCGGGCAGGGCCGGCAGGATGAATCGAATTCGCGTTCCCTCGCCCAAAGTGCTCGACGCGTCGACGGTTCCATCATGCGCGAGCACGGCCTGCCGCGCAATCGCGAGTCCAAGACCGGTTCCGCCGGGCTTCTGGGTGACATACGGATCCCAGATTCCCGCGAGATCCTCTTTCGCGATGCCCTCGCCGTCGTCGCCAACTTCGATCTCGACCGCATCGCGGCCGCGGAGACGCGTTTTCCGCGCTCCAACGCTGATGTTTCCACGCCCGGCGCATGCGTCGACTGCGTTGAGTATCACGTTCGAGAGAGCCGCGGCGAGCGCGTCGTGATGTCCCATGACCTGCGGAAGATCTTCCTCCGCGCGCACCTCCACGTTGATCCCCTGGGGCACCGAGGACTCTGCTGCATACGTTATGAGCTCGGCCACGTCGATGGGCGCTGAGGGTCCTTCCGGAAGCTTGCCGAATTCCGCGAATGCCTTCGCAATGCGCTCGAGACGCTTCGACTCGACAGCGAGCACGTCCACGCTGTCGCGTTGTTCGGCCGTCGCGTCACGGCGGAGCCTGTCGATTGCGAAACGGATCGGCGTGAGAGGATTCTTCAGCTCGTGCGCCACCCGCCGCGCGCTTTCGCGATATGCCTTCAGCCGCTCCGTTTCCGCTACCCTCCTTCTGCCGGCTTCGATCGCCCCGGACATGTCTCGCATCCTCTCACGGAGGGTGGCGAACTCCGGCGCACCGCGCGCGGCAGTTGCTTCACGGGGTGGCAGCGGCTCTCCCCGCTCAATGCGCCCGGTCCACGTCACAATCTCATCAAGCGGCCTGCTGAGCTGCCTGCTGAGGTGGCCGGCGACCCGGGTCGCTATGAATCCGAAGAAGGCAAGCGCGAGAATGCCGATTGGAATCACGACCCGCATCGAGCGGCTGGCGATGAAATCGAACCGCCTCGCCTGCTCGAGCGAGACGCCGAGCTCGCGCTCGTGGGTATCGAGCGCGCGGCGCTGCTCGGGGGTGAGCCGGCCCGCCCGCATGGCGGTAATCGCCTCCTGGCCGCTTGTCGCGACACTCTCCCAGGCGCCGACGCCGCTGACGAGGGAAATTGCCCGGTTGGCGGTCTCGCTCCACAGGATCGTGAGCACCGCCGCCGGGACGATCGCGAAAAGGGACAGGATGACGATGAGCCTCGTTCGATAACGGAGTTGCTTCATCGGCATTCGTCTATAAATTACAGGGATAAGCGCGACTTCGAGGATTCGGGGGATGGTGAGCGATGAATGACGCCACAATCCCCGACTGGACCTGAAGACGCGTGCCCCTGGGGCACGATGCTCCAGGGATCACAACGGCTCGTGAAATCCCTCCACGCAAATGCGTGCGGCTCTCGACCGCGTACAACCACAACAACTGTAAATGTCATTTCGTCCTTCCCGGACCGCGCCGCCAGGGCCGCGCCGTCCGATAGCCCCGATTCATCGCGGGCCGCAGGCAGTAACACAGTCGTCATCAGGCACACCGATTCATCACGCTCCAAACGCCGCGCTTCTCATCGACTTCGACAACGTCACGATGGGAATCCGCTCCGACCTCCAGACGGAGCTTCGGAGCCTCCTCGCCTCTGACATCATCAAGGGCAAAGTCTCCGTTCAGCGCGCCTACGCAGACTGGAGGAGGTACCCCCAGTACGTCGTTCCGCTCGCCGAATCGTCGATCGACATGATCATGGCCACCGCGTACGGCTCGGCCAAGAAAAATGCGACCGACATCAGGCTCGCGATCGACGCCATCGAGCTCGTGTTCGTGAGACCGGAGATCGGGACCTTCATCCTCTTGTCCGGCGACTCGGATTTCTCGAGCCTCGTCATCAAGCTCAAGGAATACGGCAAGTACGTCATCGGAGTGGGAATCCGCGAGTCGTCGAGCGACCTCCTCGTGATGAACTGCGACGAGTACTACTCCTACAACGCGCTGGCCGGGCTCGTGAAGTCGGGCGAAGAAGATATCGTCAAGCACGATCCATGGGAGCTGGTGAGCGAAGCCATCCAGCGCATGAAGCGCAACGGCGACGTAATGCGCGCCGACAGGCTGAAGCAGGTGATGCAGCAGATAGACAGTTCGTTCGACGAGAAGAACGTCGGAAAGGCGAAGTTCTCGGTATTCGTGTCTGAGGCCGCAAAGCGCGGACTCCTCTCGATCAACAAGCTGGAGAATGGGCAGCTCGAGGTTGACCTTCCGAGAGCTTCGTCGGAGAACGGTGTTTCGGCGACGGCTGACGCGGCCCCTCTGCAGCCGGCGACAGGTCGCGCGGTGCCAGCGGCTCCGGCGCCTGAATCTGATGATGCCGAGCGCAGTCGTCGCGGTGGACGGCGCGGTCGGGGAAGAGGTCGCGAGGAAAGAGTGCCGAAAGCTGCGTCCGCAGCCGCCGGCACCGAGCCAGCTCCGGAGGCTTCGGCCACGCGTTCTGCTCCGCAGAAAGCGGAGGCACCAAAGGCTCCCGCGAAGAGCTCTACTGAGATCGGCGCGACAGGCCTACGGTTGACCAGGGACGAGGCGTTCGATCTCGTGCGTCGCGCTGTCGCGTCAGTAGCCACCGGAGGTCTCGCCGCACCGTCGTCTAACGTGCGTGCGGCCGCCCGTTCACTCCTTGGCCGCGACAGCGAAAGCCTCAGCGAGCGCAACTTCTTGAGAATACTTCACGATGCGCACGACGCTGACGTCGTTGATCTCAGGAAGCGTGGCAGCGACTACGAGGTTGCACCGGCAGTGGCCGCTGCGCCTGTAGACCGTCAGCTTGCCGACGCGGCAACTGCCAACGCTCCTGTTGTTCCACCGCCGGCTCCGGTCCAGAGGGGCATGGGTTCGCGCGGAACAGGCAGGGGAGCGCTGGGCGCGAAGGGCGCCCCGCCGGCGAACCTGCTGAGCGTCGGCGTGGTGGGACCAAGGCCGAGCGCTCCTGTCCCGACCCCAGCTTCTGCCGCGCCGACAAACACGGCAAAGCCAGCTGGCGACATCGACACTGTTGTCGCGGTCGAAGAATCCGCGACGAAGAAACCGGCGCGTGGACGCAAGCGTGCCGCGGCAAAGAAGCCCGCTCGCAAGGAAGCGCGCCCGAAGGCGGGTGCAGCCTCTGCTGAAAAGGCTTCTCCACCCGCCGCAAAGAAGCGGGCGACGCGGAAGAAGACCGCCAAGCCGGGGTCTCCGGCTTCCGCGGCGTAAGCAGAGAGGAAGCCCGCGACGATCTCGCGGGCTTCCTGTTTTATGGGACGGATTCTTTCACGAAGCTTCTACGACCGCGAAACCGAAACTGTCGCCCGCGAGATGCTCGGCGCTATTCTCGAGTGCACAACGCCTGAGGGCACTGCGAGCGGGATAATCGTCGAGACAGAGGCGTACGTCGGCGAGAACGATCCAGCGTGTCACGCTGCAGTGGGCCGCACCCAGCGCACAGAACCCCTGTATGGCAAGCCCGGCACTTCGTATGTCTATTTCATATACGGCGTTCACTGGTGCTTCAACGCTGTGACCCGCGGCGAAGGTTTGCCCAGTGCCGTGCTCGTACGCGCGATCGAGCCGCTCGACGGGATTCCCCTGATGAAAGCGCGGCGCGGCGCAGGGATCTCGGCAGCCAATCTTACAAACGGCCCGGGAAAGCTCTGTGCAGCGCTCGGAATAGACGGCGCGCCGAACGGGTTGTCCCTGCAGCGCCGGCCAATCGTGATACGGGAAGGGGAGCCGGTTGACGAGGCGCTTGTCCAGGTTACGCCACGCATTGGAATAACGAAAGCGACCGAGTGGCCGCTGCGCTACATGATCAGGGGTAACCCGTGGGTTTCAGGCAGCCGGAGGACAAACACGCCCAGCCCGCGCAAAGCCACGGGCTGAGCGAGACGTGCTGCTACCTCAAGCCTTCGCGTGACGAAGAGAAGTTGTAGCGAAAACCTGCCTCGAAGAATCCGAGCGCGCTGTCATTGAGCAGAAAGCGGTCGTTGCTCGGGACCATCGATGCCTGAGCGAAAAACGCGAGGCGCCTTACCTGAAACTGACCTCCGCCCATCAGCAGAATTCCTGACTGGCTGGTGCGGTCGTCGATCCGGTCCCATACGAGCTCATCGACCTGCGACTCTTCCGGGCCCGCGATCGGGTAGGCGCTCCCGATCACGTTAATCGCGAAGCCGAGTCCGGCATATGGTCGGAACGCCCCGAATGCCTTTGGGAAAGCGAGGGCAGCAACACTTACCCTGCGCATTTTTTCGACGCCGACCGGCCTGAATTCACCGTCGAACGAGGGATCGAATACCGCAGACTGGGTAGAGACTCGCGACTCGTCGAGCGAGACATATAGCCCGCCGTGACGACGCGTGATCAGCCATTCGGCGCCATAACTCGCGGATGCCTCAACGTCACCGAAAGTAGGCGCGAAGGTCGTCACTCCGCCTTTAACGCCCCAGAACCATGAGTCCTCAAAGTCGCGCACCCGCTGAGCCGATGCAATGTCCGGCACGAGCGCCGCGCACATCAGGCCGGCGACAATCCACCGCGTCTTTCGCATTTCCAGATGCCCCTGCCGGCAGAGCGTTCCACCGGCCGTATGGTGCGACCGGGGAGAGTCACACGATTCTCTAGATAATTCCGAGCTTCCTTCCGACCGACCTGAACGCGGCAATCGCCTCGTCGATGTCGTCACGGGTGTGGGCCGCACTGAGCTGGCAACGCACGCGCGCCTGCCCCTGCGGGACCACGGGAAACCCGAATCCCGTAACAAAGACGCCTTCCTCCAGCAACATGTCACTCATCTGGATCGCGGTGGCAGTCTCCCCGACAATAATGGGAACAATCGGGGTTTCTCCCGGAAGCGGCTTGAACCCTGCCTCAGTTATCTGCTCACGGAAGTAGTTGGAGTTGTCGCGCAGGGTGGTGACCCGCTCCGGGTGGGCGGTCAGAAATTCGATTGATGCAATGGCGCTCGCGGCAACGGTGGGCGGGAGCGCGTTCGAAAACAGCTGTGGTCTGGAGCGCTGCGTGAGCATGTCGCAGAGCGATGCAGGTCCGGCGACGAAGCCACCCGCCGCGCCGCCCAGAGCTTTGCCGAGTGTCGAGGTGATCACGTCGACTTCGCCGAGCACACCGAAGTGTTCGGCTGTTCCTCGTCCCTTCTCGCCCAGCACTCCCGTGCCGTGGGAGTCGTCAACGACGACAATCGCGTCATGCTTCCGCGCGATCTCGAGTATGTCGGGCAGCCTGGCGATGCTTCCCTCCATGGAGAACACACCGTCGGTCCAGATGATCCTTCGCTTCGCATCCTTCGCCGACTCGAGCTTCGCCGTGAGGTCTGCCATGTCCGAATGCGCATAGACGGCAGTCGTGCACTTCGTGATAGACTTGGCGAGCCTGAGCGAATCGATTATCGACGCGTGATTGAGCGCATCGGATACGACGAAGTCCCCGGATTCGACGACAGTCGCGGTGAGTCCCTCGTTGGCGTTCCACGCCGAGACGTAGGACAGAGACGCCTCGGTCCCCACCAGGCGGGCAATCGATTCCTCCAGCTCGCGATGAATCGTGAACGTGCCACATATGAAGCGCACGCTTCCCGTCCCGGCGCCGAATGTCTTGAGTCCTTCGATACCCGCTTTCACGACAGACGACTCGTCGCAGAGGCCAAGATAGTTGTTGGATGAGAAAATCAGGACGTCGCCGCGCCCTTCCATCCGCACCCGGGGGGACTGCGGGGAGTCGAGGTAGTTGAGCCGCTTGTAGACGCGGTCTGTCTTGAGCTGCTCGATTCCTGTCTTCAGCTCTTCGTCGAATTTCGGGTTGAGTGCCATGACTATGCGATCTCGAAGATTACCTTCCCGGCGTCGCCGGATTTAATCGCGGCGATCGCAGCGTCGAAATCTGCCATCGGGAAGCGGTGGGTTATTACCGGTGCCGGATCGAACTCGCCGGCGCGAAGAAACCGGGTCATCTGGTGCCATGTGTCATACATCTTTCGCCCGACTACGCCGTAGATCGTGATGCCCTTGAAGATTACCTCCTTCGGAAGGTCGATCTCGATTGGCGCCGACGGAATGCCAAGCATCTGAACCCGCCCGCCGACGCGGACGAGCGCGAGGGCCTGGTGGATCGCCGCGGGAACGCCTGACATCTCGAGGACTACATCCACGCCGAGGCCGTCAGTTGCGCGTTTCACCGCGGCCTCGGCCTCGCCCGGCGTCACGATGTCGTGGGCACCCATGGACTTTGCAAGCTCGAGACGTTTCGGGTTTATGTCCGACGCAATTACGCGGGACGCGCCGGCCGCGCGGCAGATCCCGACGGCGAAAAGCCCGATGGGACCGCAGCCCGTGACGAGCACGGTGGCACCGGGGATATCGGCTGTGAGCGCGGTGTGAAACGCGTTGCCCATCGGGTCGTGAATGCCCCCCACGTCATAGGATATCGCATCGTCGAGATGCCACACGTTCGTCGCCGGCATCGCAATGAACTCGGCGAAACATCCATCGCGGTCGACGCCGATGATGCGGGTGTGCGGGCAGACGTGAGCGTTGCCGGTCCGGCAGAGCAGGCAACGGCCGTCGACGATGTGTCCTTCGGCTGTCACGCGGTCGCCCTCCTGGACATCCGTCACTAGGCGGCCGACTTCGACGACTTCTCCCGCGAACTCGTGACCGACGACGAAGGGCGGCTTGCAGCGTCCCTTCGCCCAGTCGTCCCAGTCGTAGATGTGGACGTCTGTGCCGCACACGCCGGCGCGATGCACGCGGATGAGAACTTCATCGTCGCGGATACGCGGCTCGGGTACGTCGCGCATCACGAAGCCGGGACCAGCAGTCTCCTTCACCAGGGCTTTCACTCGTACTCCGCAATTGTTGTGGCGCGTGAATCGTCGATTGTCGACGCGCGAAGGTAAGCTGACAAATCGGAAAGAAGTATGGAAGTCCGCGCGCGGCCTTGTTCGGTCATCTTTGCCTCATCACAAATCGAAAAAAAACTCATTGCGTGCATTTAATGATGCTTCTATATTCGCGCGTAGTTACGAAAGCGCATTGCATGCATCATGCTGATCGTAACTGTGCGTGCCAGCGCGGACGCTCCGCAGCATTCGCCGGCTCCACCGGGGGGTCGGCGAGAGTTCAACTCCACACGGAGAGACAAATGGCAGCAAAGAAAGGACGCAAGGCAGCTAAGAAGGGCGGCGCGAAGAAGGCCGCGAAGAAGGGTGGACGTAAGGCCGCGAAGAAGGGCGGCGCGAAGAAGAAGGCGGCCAAGAAGCGCCGCTAGCAGTCTGCCAGCTTCGAGCTGGTTGAACTGATTGGCAAGAAAGCCGGCCCGTGAGCCGGCTTTTTTGTTTCCGCGTGCTTCATCGCGAGTAGCGCGCCCTCGCCAGATCCACTATCCGCTCGACCAGCACCCGATACTCAAGACCGTCCTTTGCGGCAGCCGTTGCGAATTCGGCACCTTTCTCCAGGTAGCAGTTGGGATTCACCTCTATCACGTATATCTCCTCCTTTGCGTTCATGCGGAGATCGACGCGTGCGTAGTCCCGGAGACGGAGAGCGTTGAAGGCGTCGATCGCGACCTTCTGCATCCGCAGCGTCAGCTCTTCGGGGAGGTCCGTGGGAAATACCGAGCGCGTCCCCTCGAACTCTGCACCTTTCTCGTCGCCGTCGTCACCCCACTTTGCTTCCCAGCTGGCGATCTTCGGCCTGTCGTCGGGATATCCGGAGAAATCAAGCTCCATGACTGGCAGCGCCTTCACGTCGCTGTTCCCGAGCACGCCGACGTAGAACTCCCGGCCATCGATGAACTCCTCGGCGAGAACCGGACCCTGATACTCCTGCTGGAGTGAGCTGATTGTCTGGAGCAGCTCCTGGACGTCGTTCACGATCGACTTCTGCGTGATGCCGAGCGATGCGTCCTCCTGTGGTGGCTTCAGGATGAGCGGGAAGTCGATGTCCCCTGCCCAGTCGACTGAGCCGCGGAAGACTGTCGCGAACCGCGCAGTGAGAATGCCGTGAAAGCTCAACACCTTCTTCGTAAGCGTCTTGTCGCCGGCGAGAATGAGACCGGCCGGACTCGAGCCGGTGTATCCCAGGCCGAGAAGGTTGAGAAGGGCAGCGACATTCGACTCGAGCGCGCTGCGTCCAGCGAACGATTCTGCAATGTTGAAGACGAGGTCGGGCTTCCGGCTTTCGAGCTCCGAGGCCAGCGGCTGAACCGAGTCGCTCACCACGAGGCGCCTGCATTCGTGTCCGCTTGAAACCATTGCTGTCTCGAGCTGGTCGAGCACCGGGTCGACCGGCGGGTCGAGTGCATCGCTTGTGTGAAGCAGCGTGATCTTCATGTCTTCAGCCTGCTCCGTTTTCGCATCGAGCCGGCATGTCGGTGGTTCATCATCACCGCCGTGCCGAAGGCTGTGAGCTCGATGAGTGTCGATGCATCAAGTCCGCGAACGCGCAGTTCGAGCGCCTCCGCCCGATTCCGCAGCATGTCGATCAGCTGCCGAACCGGGTAGGTACTCTCTCCGGTCCAGTATGCGATTCGGCCGACGATCTCCCGCCGATGTGCAGCCAGGAACTCGCCCGCCGGTTGCCCCTCGGGCGATTCATTCCCCGACGCAAAAATGTTCCGGAGATCCCCGTCGAAGGTTGTGGTGTCGCTCACGGGAATCGAGACCGCCGACTGGCGATAGTGATCCTCGAGTGAGTACCGCATTGAATCAACAGGCAGATCATCTTCGACCGGATCCGGTACTTCAGGCGCTTCTCCGCCAACTTCCTTCATCACGCGATCCACATACTCGAGCTTCGCCAGCGCCGGCCAGCCCTCATACGCCTTTCGCCAGTCGAGGTCGGGTGTGAGCCAGACCGCGAACGACTCCGCGAAATCCTCGTCGGGATGTTTCTGGGCATACCATCCGAGAATGTGGCGGACGTAGTCGTGCGAGAACGGGTCGGCACGGTAGCGTTCGCGATACGGGCGAGAGTACGGTCCGAATATCTGCCGCCAGTCGGCCCGGTCATAAATGCGGTACGCATAGTTGAACGCATGCCCCGCTTCATGGCGCATGTAGCGCATCGACTCCTCGTCCGACTCGATGCCTTCGGCGAAATCATCCTCGATCCGCTCCAGTCGCGGGTCGGCCAGGTAGAACGGAACTCCTATCAATGGAGTCCCGTCCGGGCATCCCCACTGGTCGCTCAGATATACAGGCGGCCTCAGCGCAAGTCCCCGTGCATCGAGTTCCCTGTATAGCTGGTCGACCATTCGCTCCACCCGGCTACCCTGGATCGAAAGGCCAAGCTCGGAGATCTTGCACGCCATGAGGGAATGGCGCTGGGTCTCCCACTCATCGAAGGATTCTTCCACAGAGAGGGCAATGGCAATTGATGTACCCTCCCTGGCTACTATATAGATAGAATAGATCGATGGATGGGGTTCGGCCACGGCGACGCCCGGGCAAAAAAATGACGGGCGACAAGCCCGTCATTT
>JBPCJP010000163.1:0-18731 GCA_051005175.1 Gemmatimonadaceae bacterium
ACGGGATGTTGCGCGCGAGGATATTCCCGATCGCGCCAGGCGAGCACAAGAAGGTCGTCGTCAGGTTCCAGATGGTCGCGGAGCGCGAAGGTGATGCCCTGCGAGTCGACTACTTCCAGGGAAGGAACAGCAGCACGCGTAGCCGCATCTCGACAGTGTCGGACGACAGGCGTGATGGCGGCTCTCCCGAGGGGTCGTTTACGCTGACATATCCGGCTGAGGCGAAATACGGGAGAGCCTATTCGCCCACCCATATGCTGTCGGCGGGCAATAAAGGTGGCAGGCACGAGGTCACAGTACGGGGCGCGGCTGGTGAGATCACGCTTCTGATCCCTTTGCGGCGGTCGAACGAGCCGGCGATCTCGGTGCTGTCCCACGCATCGCGCAACGATAACGGGTTTGCGTTGATAACACTGTCGCCCCCGGCGATCGCGCCGCGCGTTACGCCCCGCGATGTGACCCTCGTGCTCGATGTCTCCGGCTCGATGTCCGGAGTAAAGATCAGGCAGGCACGAGCGGCGGGAAAGCAACTTCTCTCGACGCTCGGCAACTCCGACCGGTTCCGGATCATAGACTTTGCGACTGAGGTGCGGAGTTTCCGCGACGAGTTCGTCCGCGCGACTCCGCAGAACATCGCCGCGGCATCACGTTACCTCGAGTCACTCGATGCTTCCGGATCCACGAATATTTCCGGCGCGCTCGACGCGGCACTCGAGGGAGATGCCGTGCCGGGCCGCCTCGGTCTCGTGCTGTTCGTCACCGACGGCGAGCCGACGATTGGCGAAAGAAATCCTGAAGCAATCGCTGCCCGGGTTGCGAGACTGCGGTGTGACCGCCGGATCTTTTCCTTTGGCGTAGGCGCCGACCTCAATGCGGCACTCGTCGAAAGACTCGCGGTCGAGGGCAGGGGGACAGCCCATTTCGTGCGGCCTGAGGAGTCGGTCGAGCGCGCGGTATCGATAGTGGCAGGCCGGCTCTCGACACCGGTTATCACCGACGTGACGGTTCATGCCGATGGAGTGCGCCTGGTCAGCAGGTATCCTTCAACCGCCGCGGACATATTCGCAGGACAGGATTTCGTGATGCTGACGCGGTACTCCGGAAGTGGGGAAGCGAGGCTTCGCATCGAGGGCAAAACAGCGAGCGGACCGGTGAGCTGGGTCACGCGTGTGGCATTCACCCGTGATTCACGCGAGAATTCATTTATCGCCCGCCTGTGGGCAACGCAGCGGGTGGGCTACCTGAGCGCGGCGAAGCGAAAGAATGGCGGATCGCGCGAGATCGATAACGAGATACGCGAGCTGGGTGAGCGGTATGCGATTCCAACCGAATTCACTTCATATCTGGTTCTCGAGCCGGGCGTGACGGTTCCTACTGTCATGCGGGATGCAAGCGGCCGCGGAACAATCAGTGCGCAAGGTTCACCACCGGTTGCGACATCGAGCGCGAAAGCGTTCGAGTCCGCGCGAGCCGCGGCGGAGCAGCGGGCGGCAACGAATCTTGCGGCGGCTGACGAGGCGGACTTTGCAAAGAGACCGGACATGCGCCGCGTCGGTGCACGGGCGTTCTCACTGCGGGGAGACACCTGGGTCGACACCCGCATGTCAGATTCGCTGAGAGTGACGAAAGTGCTCGCCTACTCCGACGCGTGGTTCAAGCTCATCGACGCGATCCCTGAACTGCGTGAAGCTTTCGCGCTCGGCGACAAGGTGAAGATTGCCGGGAAAGCGATCGCGATCGAGGTCGGCGACGATGGAATCACATCGATCGACGAAGCAACGCTTCGTCAGATGAAAGAACGCTGGCAGTGACTGACGTCGACCGCCTTTTCAGGACCTACAACGCCGCTTTGGTGAGATACCTCACTCGCCGGCTTGGAGACCGCGACTGGGCGGAGGAGGTCGCGCAGGAAACGTTCGTGCGTGCCCTCCGGCAGGAAAACATCGAGAACGAGAGAGCGTGGCTGTTCGCCGTGGCGACAAATCTTGTGAGAGACGAGGCGCGCAAGGACGCGCGCAGGAGAAGGCACCTCGCATTGCTCGCGGAGCAGGAGCGGGACGTGGTGTCGGAGCCTGAGCCGACTACACTCGAGCGCGCACAGGAAGCGGCGATGGCGAGGAAGGCCGTCGATGCTCTCGCAGAGCGTGACAGGCTTGCGCTGCTGATGCGCGAGGAAGGGCTTGACTACAGCGAGATTGCCGAGGCGCTCGAGCTGTCGCCGGGTTCTGTCGGGACCACGCTGTCCCGGGCGAGACGACGACTTGTCGAGAGTTATGAAGCTCTGCAGCAGGAGCGCGAGATGAGGGAGAAAAATGCAGCATCCTGACGAAGGAACAATTCACGCGTGGCTCGACTCGCAGATGTCCGCCGAAGAAGGGGCGGAGATCGAGGCGCACGCGGCAACATGTGCAGAATGCGCCGCCTCGATCGCTGAAGCACGGGGGCTTACCGCTGCATCGTCGCGGATCGTGAGCTCGCTCGACATCGTGCCGGGTGACGTGATACCAGCACGCGCTCCAGTGAAACGCGCGTGGTATTTGACGACCCAGTTCAGGGCCGCGGCGGCAGTGCTGTTCGTTGCTGGCGTATCGCTCGTGCTGACCCGCTGGGACGAAACTCCGACAATTGAGGAGGTTTCGAGACAGACAGCCACCCTGAGCGTTGAATCAATGGCCGCTTCGGAGCCTGTCGAGGACGCGCAATCCTCAGCCACTTCGCAGTCGGAAGCTCCCACCCAGGACGGCGCGGCGAACCCTGCAGCCAAGTCGACAGTACCCGCACGCGCCCCGCAGCCGACAGTAGCGATAGCGGGGTCGCGCGAGATGCTTCAGCAATCCGCTCCACCTGTTCTAGTGATGGGGGAGGAGCTTCAGGTACTCCGCGTGGACAGCACGGCGCTCGCGCGAACCACTGTGTATCTGGTGCCACCCGGTGTGGAGGTTTCGCTTACCGAGACCATGCAAGTTCGGGCAACGGCTGCCGCCAGCAGGGTGCAGGATATGCGGGGAGCTGGAGTGCAGGCGACGAGCAAGTCGGCACCTCCTCCGGCAACCGCGGCTGCACGTGCTCCGCAGGCCGCGGCCCGGGCCGAGTCAGCCGATATGATTCCGATTGCGTCGATCGAGTGGGCCGACCCGACGACGAACAGCGTCTTCCTGCTCAGCGGACCCGTGGCCAGGGAAAGACTCGAGGAAATCAGGGAGCTGATAGAGCAGAAACGCCGGCCCTAACCTTCAGGATTCAGGATCCGCTGTATCTCGGCGCGAGAGTCGAGCATGTGGAGACGCGCAACCCGATCGGCTGCGCGGGCGATTGCATCGCGCAGCTGCGCATCGAGATCCATCAGCTCTCCTCGAACGAGCGCGCGCAGGTCGCTGCCCGCGGCCCTGCTGCGTCCCCGTGAAGTTCGTGCAGCAGGCAACGAGATCACGGTAACAGGGAGAGGGTTCAGGTGGGAATCCGCCTGTGACAGCCAGCTCCGCTGGAGCCTTCGGCGGAAAGGATCGATGCTCACTCTACCGGCGCCGAGCTCGGTCCAGACTGAACGTCTTACATCGCCGAGCATTTCATTCAGCGGGTACACGCTGGACTTCGATATTGCGAGCGCTTCGTTCTCGAGAAGGCGATTCAACCGATCCGTGTCCATGAGCGCATAGAACACACGCGACTGCGCAGATCCCACACGTCGCAACGCCCCATCCGGCTCGACCCGGCGAAGAATATCCGCATCCACGAGATAGTTCGGCGTACGGAACGCATGCTCGGCAATGAATCTCATCGCTTCGCGCTGCCGGGCAGGAGAGATGGGAACGAACCTGGGACCGAGTTGCCCGCCGTATTTCTCGCGTGTCTCCGATCCGCCGACGACGCTCACTACATGCTCCATCTCCAGTGCCCACTGGTCAAGCAGCTTGTCATAGAGCTCGAGAAGCTCGGCGTTATTCTCACCGGGTCTCAGCGTCGCGGTCATGAGGAGAGGTACTGTTCTCCTGATGTTGAGAAGACCGAGCCTTGTCGATTTTACAGGGTCGGCATTTCCCACAGCCTCGCTCGCTTCGCCGGGGTCTACGTCTCTCGACCCGGTGGTGGTAAAACGAAACCATGGGACAGTGTCCTGCATCTCGGCCCAGGAGTTGAGCGTGGGCTTTTCATCGTCTGGAGTGCGTGCGCCGGGAATCGGAGCGTAGCCCCATTTCGTCGCGAAGAAATCGTACGGACCGATTCGCGGAACTAGATCCTCGAGAGGAATTCTGTCTTCCGGCTGCGCGACATAGTTGAAGCGCGAGTAGTCCATCAGGGTTGGAGTGTGGCTCATCCGCCGCACCCACGAAGGGCTGCGCACGCTGTCGGCGGGATAAGTCGAGCTCGCCTTCAGGTTGTGAGGAAATCCGAGCGTATGACCGACCTCGTGCGCGACCACGTACTGAAGGAGCCGCCCCATCAGAGAGTCGGGCATCGGCAGCCGGTGCGTCCGCGGATCGAGAGGCGCGACCTGCGTGAAGTACCAGTTCCTGACGAGATTCAGGACGTTGTGAAAAACACGGATCGATCCATTGAGGATCTCGCCGCTCCGTGGGTCGTGAACGTGAGGACCTTCCGCATTCTCTGTCGTTGACGGAAGCCAGCGTACGACGGTGTTCCGGATGTCCTCAGGCGACCAGTCGGGATCCTCGGCAGGCGAAGGCGCATCTCTGGCGACAATCGCGTTGCGAAACCCTGCCGCCTCGAATGCTGGCTGCCAGTCTTCTATGCCCTTCTTTATCCAGGGGATCCACTGGGTTGGCGTTGCGGGGTCTATGTAATAAACGAGTGGCTTCACGGGCTCGGAGAGAGCGGAGTCCGGATGCTTCTTCTCGAGACGCCAGCGCGTGATGTACGACCGTGTGACCGACCGGTGCTGCGGAGTTCCGAAATCGGTCTGGCTGACCGCGAAGAATCCAACACGGCTGTCCGCGAGGCGGGGCATCATCGGCCGATCCGGAAGACGGATCATGCTCCAATGGCCGAGGATGCTCTGCGCCGGGATGGGCCCCAGCCCGCGCTGCGAGTCGGGTGGATGCTCAGGCGTGAAAGTCTGGGTCGCCTCGACTTCGATGTTGTCAGGAAATGCCGAGACGCGCTCGACGAACGACCGTCTGTCGTCGAGTATTCCGCGGGCCGCGACGAGCTCGGGAACATTGGTCGTATAGAGCGACGTAACGTTGATGACGGCTGCGCTGTCAGGCCCGAAAGCTTCAATGTTGAAAGCGGCGACGATTGGCGGATAACTCGCCAGTGAAACCGCCTGGTAAACGGGAAGAGTCGAATCAGCCGCAAGCTCGTAGGAAATGCTGCGGAGGAGAATGCGGTTTCCCTGTCTCTCCCACCGCAGCACGCGCTTCGTGAACTCGTCGCCGCCGAAGCTGTTTCCCCCCGAGGCGCGGGCGAATCTTCCGACAACGAGCATGTCGCGGCCGAGCTCGCTCCGGGGAATCTCGAATCGGAGGGTGTCGCCGGTGAGGTGAGTCCGGAAGAGACCTGTCTGTGAGCGGGCGCGCGCGGTGATGACCTTCGAGTATGGTTTGAGGCCGATCGCCTCATCTGCCTTCTCGATGGAATCGGCGAGCAGCTGCGCGGGGGTCTTCTTCGGTTCCGGGGTCGTGGTGCCCCGGCGGACGATGAAGCACCCCTGCATGCTGAGAATCAGGACGCAGGCAGTGAAGAGGTTGCGCAACGGATCAGATGGAGAGGTTTCTACGGCGTTTCGGGAGGAGTGTCGGCTCCGCCCTGAGCGGAGACCGCCATTCCCATCGAGTGATACCCCTTATCAACGTAAAGGATGGTTCCGGTTATTCCGCTACCGAGCGGGCTGCAGAGGAATGCCGCAGCCATCCCTACTTCTTCCGCGGTGAGCGGATCGTTGAGCGGCGAGTTCGTCGCGCAGTACTCGACCATCTTCTCGATTATGCCGATCGCGCTCGCGGCGCGTGAAGCGAAGGGGCCGGCCGAGATCGCGTTTACACGGATTCCATATCGCTGACCCGCCTCATAGGCGAGAGTGCGCGTGTCGCTCTCGAGCGCAGCTTTCGCCGAAGACATTCCGCCGCCGTAACCCGGTATGACCTTCTCGCTCGCCATGTAGGTGAGGGAGAGAAACGAGCCATTCTCGCGCATCATTGGCCCGAGGCGGCTCACCATCGATACGAGGGAGTACGCGCTTACCCCAACGGCCGTCAGGTAGCCGTTGCGGCTCGTCTCGATGAGGGGACGTTTCACTTCCGGGCCGTTCGCCAGTGAATGGATGACGATGTCGAGGGGTTTCTCGCCGAAATCCTCCCGAATCCGCGTGGCCATCCCCTGGATCGAGAAGTCTCCGGTTCCCGCGTAGCGCTTGTTGTCTCTCACGTCCGCCGGGGCGTCGGCCAGCGTGTCGTAGGCGGCGTCGAGAGGATATATCCGCTCGAACTCGAGAAGCTCGCCATTGGACAGGCGGCGCGATTCATCCATCTTCCCGCGCTCGAGGAGGTTCCTGAATATGTTGAGCGCGGGGGGCCAGGTCGCGACAGATACCGAGGCTCCCGCTTCGGCGAGGGACTTGGCGATCGCGAAGCCGAACCCGCCGTCGTCGGCGACACCGGCGACGAGCGCCCGGCGACCCGAAAGGTCAATATTGAGCATCGGATGGATATAGGGTACGGGGAGCGCGGAGTCCAGCCTGAGGGAGTCACCGGGTCATCGCATTCAAAGACCAGATGGGAAACGGATTTGACGGATGGGGCGGATCTGACGGATAAACCTCTTTACGGCAGCCTTGCTCGGGAGCAGGCGGGCATCGATGCAGGGCGAGATTCTGGTTTTCAGGGTTTCAAACAAAGACAGAAAAGCATTGGGCTCAGCGAGGCACTGCGGTGAGTCCATGCATGCGCTTTATCTGTCAGATCCGTTTGATCCGTGAAATGTAAAAATTGCGGTTCGCGTTGTTGATTGTAATCAGACGCCGGAGGAAGTACTGAAGCTCGCCATAAGAGTTCTGATCCTGTGCCTCTTTGTTTCATCGCCGGGGGGCGCCCAGACTCAGGACACACTTTATACTGACCGCCCACTTTTCACCTCGGGCGATGCGTGGCTTGCGGGAGGGTTCGTCGCCGCTTCAGCGATCGCTGCTCCGCTCGATGAGTGGCTGATGAAGGAGCTTCAGGTCGAAAGCCGGCAGGCCAACCGGTTTCTCCAGAAGACCGCGACAGCGGCGCGTGTCTGGGGTAACCCGGGAACGCTGGTCGCCGGTGGTGGCCTCTACCTCATGGGCACGGCCACCGGCAACCGCCGGATGCAGGACCTCGGTCTTCACTCGAGTGGCGCTGTGATCCTTGCAAACGTCGTCACCGTGGGAATGAAGATGGTAGCTGGAAGGACGCGCCCATACGTCGACAGCACTGATGCGCGGGACTTCCAACTGCTGCGCGGGTTGCGGGATGGTGACTACCGGTCGTTCCCGTCAGGCCATTCCACCGCGGCTTTCGCCTTTGCGTCTGTAGTCACTGCGGAAACGAGCCACTGGTGGCCGGGGGCGCGCTGGCCGGTAGGCATCCTGACGTATGGAACAGCCGCGCTGACAGGTGTCTCGCGCATATACAATCACGATCACTGGGCAACCGACGTCGTGGTCGGAGCCGCAGTCGGAACCATCACCGGCCTGAAGCTTTTCAGGTACCAGCATTCACATCCGGATAATCGCATAGACAACACGTTTCTCCGGGCCGGGCTTCAGTCCAAAGGCGGAAAGTGGAACGTGCTTATCTCAGTGGCGCCGAGATAATTGCAGCAGAACGGCCTTTTCATCATCGCGGAGATCGGCGGAGCCGCGGGCACGATCATACGCGAGATAAACCGGAAGTATGATCCGCGTCTCGCGCGCTACAAGGCGCCTCATGTAACCATCACCGGATCGTCGGGAGTCGGTCCGATGCCTGCATCGGTCACGAAGTCAGAGCTGTGGCACAGACTCGCCCCGGTTACCTCGAGCACACCAGTGTTGTCGCTCGACCTCGGCCTTCCGCTGCGATTCATGCAGAGCGACATAATCGTGCTGCCCCTCGACCCTCATGGGCCGCTGCGCATCCTGCACGACCGGATTGCGACGTCCGGTCTTCCGTTCCAGCGCGCCCGCTTCACCTTCAGCCCGCACTGCACGCTGAGCCTTTATCCGACATTGACGCGCGAGGCGGAGCGGGAATTGATGGCAATACGGGTTCGGGCACCGGTGATCATCGATAGCATCACTGTCTACCAGACGCTCGATCCCCAGCCTTCGAAAATGTTGTTGAGGCTGCCGCTGGCGGAAAGCGCCGAAAACGCAAAAGGCATCTGACCGTCTTTCCCGAGTTCTCCGCGGTGAATGAGCAGTGCCCCCGTCCTGCCTGTTATTTTCTCCCCATGAGATTCTCAGCTTTTCCGATGATCTTCCTCCTTCCGGCATGCGCCCCGGCCACACCGGTCGCCCAAGGCCCCGAGGCATCGCCGGCAAGGATCGTTGCCGCCGCACCGGGCGAGACACGGTTCAAGTCGATCCGCCAGATAACATTCAGCGGAGAAAACGCCGAGGCATACTTCAGTCCCGACGGGCAGTGGATCACGCTCCAGACCACGCGGGACGGACGAGCCTGCGACCAGCAGTACGTAATGCGCGCGGATGGAACGGGGTTGCGGCAGATCTCGGATGGTCGCGGAAAAACAACCTGCGGCTGGTTCTTCCCGGGTGGCGAGAAGCTCTTTTTCGCATCGACGACCGCGCACGACGAGAGCTGCCCGGCGAAGCCCGATCCGTCGAGCGGATATGTGTGGCCGCTCGACAGATACGACATCTACACAGTGAATCGCGATGGCACCGACCTCAAGCGTCTGACCCACAACAATGTCTATACGGCCGAGGGGATCCTCTCGCCCGACGGAAAGAAGATCGTGTTCACGTCGCTGAAAGACGGCGACCTCGAGATATATACGATGAACGCCGACGGCACAGGTGAGCGACGGCTCACTCACACGCCTGGCTACGATGGTGGAGCATGGTGGTCACCGGATGGGACACAGATCGTCTATCGCGCAAATCACCCAACCGATTCCGCAGAGCTCGCGACTTACCGTGGCCTGATCGCGCAGCGGCTCGTCAGGCCGAGCAGGGTGGAGCTCTGGCTCATGAACGCCGACGGATCGAACCAGCGCCAGATCACGCGACTCGGCGGAGCGAACTTCGGGCCTTCGTGGACGCCCGATGGGAAGCGAATCGTGTTCTCGTCGAACTTCAAGAATCCGCGCAGCGGGAACTTCGATCTCTACCTGATCGACACCGACGGAAACAATCTCGAGCAGGTAACCTTTGACGAGACGTTCGATGGATTCCCGATGTTCAGCCCCGATGGGAAGAGCCTGATCTGGGCATCGAACAGGTACGCGGCAACGCCGGGCGAGACTAACCTGTTCATAGCCGAGTGGCAGTAACGGTTAGAACGCGATACTGAACCCTGCGCTGATCGTGCGGCCGGGGAGGATCGTAATGTTGTCGGGCTCGTTTTTCTGCTGGTCGAGGAGATTCTCACCGTCGAGAGTAAGCGTCATTCCGCGAGTGAGGCCGACACCGGCGCGCCCCCCGAGGCGCGTCACTCCGTCATATTTCTTCCAGTAGGAGCGCAGGTCGGACCCGACAATCGCAACGGTTCCGGTTGTTCCTGCTGTGGCGCGCAGCAGGGCAAGCCGGTCGTAGTTTACCCAGTCCGACGCCCGGGCAAGCGTTGAAGATGCGAACCAGCGGCCCTGCGAGAATGACGCATTGAGACCGATCGTTCGTGAAGGGACCTCGAGCATTCTGTCGCCGGGGCGAAGATCTCCGGTATAGCTCAGTGACAGCTCATCCACCCTGCTGTTCACCAGCGACAGCGTTGCACCGAGACTCCACGGTCCTTCTTCGACGGACCCCTGAAGCTCCCAGCCGGTGTTCGACACATCGCCGACATTCTGAAGCTGATACAATGTGTGTATCCGCGTCGAGGTCCCCGATGTGCGGAATGCGATGCTTACCGGTTGCACGAGCCCCGATGCTTTCTGGTCGAATCTCGTAGCGCGAAGCACGACCGACCTGCCGATATGGGCATCAGCGCCGAATTCCATCCCTGCCTGCTCTTCCGGATTGAGATCCGAGCCGCGCCTCGATTCGCGAAGGCCGAGCAGAACCCCCGACCACGAGGATGCCTGGACGGGCCTGATGGCTTTTCCATAAGCTGAGCGGAGCTTGATCGTCGCCGGTCCGATTTCTCTCACGGCTGTGGCTCCAAGCATCGGCAATGCTGCCAGCTCTCCCAGGCCTGTCGGGCTGGTGTTCCGCTCGACACGCAGGCCCCCCGTGGCGAAAAGCGCATCCCTGAAGCTGCCTCCAATCTGCGCGATCAGTCCGGTATTGCTGCGCACTTCGTTCATGCTCCACGGGTTCACACCTTGCACCGGACCCTCCGGCATATTTCGCATCGTGGTACGGTCCCTCACCCCCGAATGCTCGATGCCAAGAGTTACCGTCGCAGCCGTACCCGACGGATCACCGAAGCGGCCGATACTGCTTCCCTTCAATGTTGCACGCACGGCATTGCCTGTTGCCGCATGCAGCGCGGAGTCGATAGCGGATGGGTACTCGTCATCGAGCGTCGCCGCGCTGCGCAGCGAATATCCATCGACACCGGCTGTTGCTGAATGCGTCCATCGCTCACCGGGCGTGATCGTCGCTGTCCCGCCGACGGTGAACTGGCGGACTGACTGAGTGCTGTTCGAGTCCGCGGTATTTCCCACGGACAGATATTGGAGCGGACTCGACGGCGAGCGGGAGTCGTGGCCGAAAAGCCTGAAAGTGCTCGTCAGCACACTGCGCGAGCCGATTCGCCTGACGCTCCCGTTGGCGGTGAGATGCTGGCTGAACGCGCCTGGAATGAAAGCGCCTATTCTCGAAGCAGACGCACCAAGCCGTGCCGACTGTGTGTTGCTTCCGTGGCGCAGCGTCGCTGCATGGCTCTGAGCGAGAACGCTCGATGCCGAGTAGTCGCTGGCGATCGTTCCGCCGCGGGATCTCAGGTCTGCGCGTGCCCCGCCGTTGTCGGTCCCTTCATGGCGGGTCACGATGTTCATGACTCCGCTGATCGCATTCGCTCCGTGGAGAGCAGCGCCCTGGGGGCCGCGGATGACTTCGATACGCGACACCGCGTCAGGGTCGAGGTGTGTCACGAGAAGTGAGTTTGCGACCTCGATTCCATCAACGTAAACCTTGGGGTAGCTCACGCCGAACGAGCTGGCTCCGCGAATGCTTCCATATCGGGCGAGAAGGCTGAGCGGGGACTGCTCCCAAATCCATATGCCGGGGACTGCTCCGTCCAGCGATCCCGAAAGCGAAGCAGAGCCCCGCTCGGACACTCTTTCACCGGTCACGATGCTCATCGCCGCCGGTGTCGAGCGATCGAGGGGCTCTGACGTGTTTCCCGTCACCACGACTCTCTCGAGCAGGCCGACCCGGCCGATTATCGGGGCTGCCGTGGCTTCCTCATCAGGGCTTGTTGAGCGCCGGTCAGGCGCGAGAGCTATCTGATCGCCGCCAACCACAACCGGCCTGACGCCGGCGTCACGAATCAGATCAGCAAGGATCTGAGCCACAGTTGCCGATTCATAGGCAAGACACACGCTGCGGGAGAGAGGCAGGAGATCCGCGGCGTACGAAAGGCGGATTCCGGCAGTCTCCGCAAGCATGTCGAGCGCCTCGCGAAGAGGAAGGGTGCCGGTCCTGAGAGATATCCTGCGAGCGAGAAGCTTGTGCTGATTCGCATCCGCATCAACGGCAAAAGCGCGGCTGGACGGGGCACATGAGGCCTGTGCGCCGGCCGTCACCGGGCTGGTGAGATGCAGTGCGGCGAGGGCGAATGTTCCCGCGCCCGCTGCGCGAATGATTGCTCGCATTTATTCCGTCAGCATTACCTCGATCGCATACCCCCCTTACGGGGAAGCACTACCGCCGTATCTCCGCGCCGCTGTATGTCAGCGCCGAGAACAAGGCGGAGCACATCCAGCACTCTCTCCGGTGTTTCGTTCTCAAAAGTTGCAGTTATCGGCCGGCTCAAAAGCGACTCGTCGCCCACTCGCAGGTCGAGCCCGTACCACCTGTGCAGCGACGACACGACTTCACTCAAAGGCGTCTCGCGGAAGACAAGGCGTCCTGCCATCCAGGCGAGATCGTCGTCATCAACCGTGCCGGGCCGGGTTACCACCATCCCATCCGTTCCGAGAATGGCGTTGTCCCCCGCCTCCAATATGACCCCTTCAACCTCCGGATCGTTTGCAGGGCGCATCGATACGGATCCCTCGGTGACGCTGACCGAGACGACGTTGCGGGCCTCGCCGGCGTCGCTCCGCACCATGAACTTGGTGCCGATGTCGACTATTGTTGCATCACCCGCAACGACTGTGAACGGCCTGGAGTCATCGTGGACAACGTCGAACCAGGCATCACCCTTTATCTCGACCCGACGGCCTGATTCCCCGTAGCCTTCGGCGATCGTCACTGAGCTGAGGGGTCCCAGGATGATCCGGGTGCCGTCGGGCAGGGTCAGCGAATCACGCACCCCGATCCCCGTAGCAAGCATTCTCGCCTCCCCTATCGACGGCTCGGCAGGAGGACCATCTCTCAGGGCGACCCAGCTCAGCGCGCCGATTGCGAGGAGGCCGGATGCGGCGATCGCGGGGAACGGCACCCGCCAACGGGTCCGGGCCGGCGCAGGCCTGGAGCGCGGGGTTGCCGAACTGATCTCCAGGGGGGGCCGGTCGAGCGCGTCTCGCTTCGACCGGAACCGTTCAAGCGCTCCATCGATGTCGAGGTCGGAGGGGGTATCCTCAGCCAGGCGCGACATCGCGGTGTCGAGGGTCGCCAGGATTTCGTTCTGCTCGGGGTGTACGGCAAGCCAGGCGTCTATCCGCTCGGACTCTTCGGGAGAGCTCTCGCCCGTAACATGGCGTGCGAGAGCCTCCCAGTCCGTCTGAGGACCGGTGCCTGGCGTTTCAGATTGGTGGTTGCCTTGAGTCATATGCCCAAATGAACACCCGGTACGGCGCACTCCCCTATTGATTGCCTAAATTGTGGTGCGGTACGGCCTCGCGCCATCCATTATGTAGCCCGGTCCACCCTCCACGCCACGCGAACCTGGAAAACGACGACCTGATCGAAGGCCTGAGACAGGGTGACGAAGCGGCCTTCGACGCGATCTTCCGCCGGTGGTACCCGTCGCTGGTAAGGGCGGCCGAGTCGATGGTGCGCTCGCGCGCCGTGGCGGAGGAGGTCGTTCAGGACGTGATGCTCGAGCTGTGGAAGAGGCGGGAGCACATTGCGCGGGACTCCTCGCCGCAGGCGTACCTTTTCCAATCGATCCGGAACCGGTCCCTCAACCACCTCAGGCACGAGCGCGTCGAGAAGGTCGCCGAGCCCCAGATGGTGCGCGAGGAGGCTCAGGATTCGACCGCCCATTCGCTGATGGTTGAGGAGGAGATCCACGTGGCGATGAAGCGCGCGGTGGCCGGCCTTCCAACGCGCTGCCGCGAGGTGTTCGAACTGAGCCGCGCCGGCGGACTCAGGTATTCGGAGATAGCCGAAGTGCTGGGGATCTCGATAAAGACAGTCGAAGCGCAGATGGGGAAGGCGTTGCGCATTCTTCGGGAGGAGCTGGCGCCGTGGTTGAGCCAGCCGCGCTAGAGTTTCCCGCCGCTATTTAGTAGCATAGCGCTACTAACTCGCATTGAACCGCGGACCTACAGGGGGTGGGGAGACCAGTGAGACGCGGTGAATACCGGACACCTGCGCTTCCTCGTCGGTCTCATTGGTCTCCCCCCCACAGCTTTCCGTATTTGATTTTTGAAGGTCCCCTCTATCGAGAAAATTGTCCTTGACAATACGAATTAGCACATACGTATTAGCAGCGTGCAAAAACGCTCCATGGCGCCCAGAGTCACCGCCCGCGACGTCGCCCGGCTGGCCGGAGTATCCCAGCCGACGGTGTCCCTCGTGCTCAGCAAAAACCCCACTGCCCGCATCTCCGTCGAGACGCGGGCACGGATACTCCAGGCCGCCGAGGAGCTGCGGTACAGCCCCAACCTCGTAGCCCGGAGCCTCGTCCGCAGCCGGTCATACGCCCTCGGCATAATCGTCCCCGATTTCAGGAACCCCTTCTTCGCCGACGTCGTAAGCAGCGCCGAACGGGTCGCATCGCAGGCCGGTTACGCGGTCCTGCTCTGCGAGGCAGGTGAATCGAGCCCGGCCAGATACCTCGAGGCACTCCACGAGCGGGTCATTGACGGCATCATTATCGACGCTGTCGGAGCCTCCGAGGTCGATTCGGAGCTGCTCGACAGAACGAATGTCGTCCTCATCGACCAGCTCCCGGGACGATGGCCGGGTGTTGCCACGGATGCCGAAAGCGCTGGAGCGCTCGCCGCCGACCACCTGATCTCGCTGGGACACAAGCGAATCGCTTTCATCGGCCCGGCGATAGACGCCCATGCATTCAGGATGAGAGAACGCGGATTCTGGAAACGACTCTCCGCCAACGGAATCTCTCTCCCGTCCGAATACCTCCTTCGCGCCAACGCAACAGCAGTCGATGGCCGCGCAGCAATGCGGTCCCTCCTCATGCTCGAATCACGGCCGACAGCAGTCTTCTGCGTAAACGACGTAATCGCCATCGGCGCGCTCAAGGCATGTGTCGCAGCAAAGGTGAAGGTCCCCTCAGAGATCTCCATCATGGGCTGCGACGACATCGAGCTGGCGCAGCTCGTCACACCCGAACTCACCACCATAAGAGTTCCGGCAGGAGAGCTCGGCGCACGCGCAGCGCGTCTCCTGATCCGCGCAATCGAAGGTGAAAAGGAAAGGAAAACCTCCCGGCCTCTTCCCGTATCGCTGGTGAAGCGCGGAACGACAGCTACAGCGCCGGAGGAATCGCAGTGACCCGGCACGCGACAATCACCGGAACGGGCAGCTTCGTGCCGGAGCGCGTAGTCACGAACGCGGATCTCTCCGCGATCCTCGGCGAAGACATAGACCTATTCGTATCGGGCACACTGGGTATTCGCGAGCGACGGTATTGCGCCCCTGATGAGTCGACAGTCGATCTCGCCGAGCATGCTGCGCATCGCGCGCTCGAGAGTTCCGGCCGGAGTGCTGATGAGATCGATCTTCTCATAGTCGCCACGGATACGCCGGAGTACATCTCTCCGGCGACTGCGTCGGTGCTGCATGGGCGGCTCGGCCTCGCCGGTCGTACGGGCGCGTTCGACGTGAATGCAGGCTGCGCGGGGTTCGTCACGGCGCTCGACACAGCATGGAAGTACATCGCATCAGACACGCGTTACGAAAAGGTGCTCGTCGTTGGCGCATATGCGATGTCGAAGTATCTGGATTTCTCCGACAAGAAAACCTCGACGATCTTCGCCGATGGCGCAGGTGCGGTCGTGCTTGAAGTATCAGACGAGCAAGGCATACTCGCCTCGGAGATGTTGGCTGACGGATCGCTCTCCGCCGGGATGGGAGTCTTCGCCGGAGGGACTGCCGAGCCCATCACCGACAAAGTGCTCGCGAAAGGGTACAGGAACCGGCTTCGCTTCGTCCAGAAGTATCCCGCTTCAGTAAACGAAGAAGGCTGGCCAACCATCGCGCGTTCTGTGCTCGGTCGAATCGACCGACAGGTGGAGGACGTCGACCTGTGGCTGTGGACGCAGGTGAACCTTTCGACCATCAAGGTCGTGATGGCGGCGCTCGACCAGCCGATTGAAAAAGCCCACACCGTGATGCAGAAGTGGGGTTACACGGGATCTGCCTGTCTTCCGATGGCGCTCGACGATGCGGCTCGCGCTGGGCGCCTCGAGTCAGGTGATCTCGTCATGCTCACGGCATCAGGGGCGGGCCTCGCAATGGCGAGCATGGCGCTCAGATGGAATCAGCCGGAGCAACAGTCGTGAGCCGGACGATTCCCGTGCACTTCCTCGAGCGGGCAACACAGCATCCTGACCGTGTTGCAATGCGCTCGAGCGCCGCAGCAAATGGTGCGAGTGTCATCACGTGGGGCACCTGGTACGATCTCGCTCTCCGGTTCGCCGCCGCCGTCATTAACAGCTCGGCGAGAAACACACGCTCGGTCGCGATACTAGCCGGGAACGATTTTCACTGGCCGGTCGCCGACATCGGAACCCTGCTCTGCGGAAAGACGAGCGTCGGTATCTATCCCACCAGTGCACCGGTGCAGATAGAGAGAATGCTGGTGGACTCTGCAGCGGGTGTCCTGGTTGTCGACAGCCGGGAGCAGCTCGACGTTGTACTGGCGATGCGCGACAAGCTCCCCGCGCTCGAAGTGATCATTACAACGACCAGTCTCACGCACCCCGAGACGATAAGCTGGGACGAGTGGCTGGCTATCGGAGCCGCGGCGCTCACAGGTGTCGCCGGACTCCGCGAGGTGATCGAAGCAGGCGCTCGATTGGTGCGTCGCGAAGACCCGGCAATAATCATCTATACGTCGGGCTCGACTGGAGAGCCGAAGGGAGCCGTCCTCTCTCACGGCTGCATCGAGGCATCTGCCCAGTCGATCAGGGAAGCGCTCGGGCTTCTCGAGACGGATACCACACTCTCATTCCTCGCGTTCAGCCATGCGGCCGAGCGAATCACGGGGATGTATACGCGGATCGTGTGCGGGATGGAGGCGATGCTCGTCGAGGACGCATCGTATCTCTGGCAGGCGGCGGCTTCTTACAGGCCGACGCTTTTTGGCGGCATGCCCCGTTACTACGAAAAACTCCTCGCTCTTTCCCGGGCTGAGGATGTATCGGCGAACGAGATACTCGGTGGAAGGGTCAGGCTTGCGACGTCGGGCGGAGCAGCGCTTTCGACGGAAGTTGCCGAAGAGCTCGCGAAGCGAGGAATCACAGTACTGGGCGCATATGGGCTGACAGAGCATCTCTGCGTGTCGTTCAACAGGCCCGGCGACCCGACATTCGACACGTCTGGTACGGCGATGCCGGGGACTGAAATCAGGATCGCCGCAGATGGTGAGATACTCGTGCGAAGGTGCGAGCTGACATTCAGCTCCTACAACAACATGCCCGAAGACACCCGCGCGGTGTTCACCGATGACGGCGAGTCGCTTCGCACCGGCGACCTTGGCAGGCTCGACTCGAGCGGAAGGCTGCGCGTCACGGGAAGGAAGAAAGAGCTTCTCGCGCTCTCGAATGGAAAGATGGTCGCCCCGCTACCTATAGAAGCGAAGCTCGCCGCGCATCCGCTCATAGCGAACGCGGTCCTGCATGCTGAAGGACGGCAGTTCGTGTCGGCGCTCATCGTGCTCCGAACCGACTCACTCGAGGCGTGGGCGAAAGCTGAAGGAATCACTGGATCTCACGACGAGCTCGCAGCGCATCCCAGGGTCGCGGTCGAGATACAGAAAGCCGTGGACCAGGTGAACGCCACACTGTCGCGCGCAGAAAGCATCAGGCGCTTCGTCACGATCGGCAGGGAGCTTTCGGTCGATGCAAGCGAGCTGACTCCGACCCATAAGGTGAGGCGCAACGCCGTGCTGGAGAAATACTCCGCGCAGCTCGACGCCCTTTACGCCACATGATGACGAAACGACTCGCGGTATCCGGTCTCGTCATCGCGACTACTGCGATAGTCGCTGCGTATGCGCTCGTGTTCATTCAGGGCGCGGCGACGAACGCGGGCGCGATGCTGATGGTATTCGGAATCGCCACAATGGCGGTATCGCTGATGACCCTCGGCGCCGTGAGGACAGGGGAGAATCTCGGGGTGCTGGCGTTCGCCTTCGTGTTCGTCTTCGCGGTCCTGATGATCGGATTCGCGCTCGCGCTTCTGCTTCCGGCGGGAGACAACGCTGCTACACGCCTCTTCTTCGGGCTGCCTCCGCGCGCTGCGATAGTCGTTTACGGCATTGGCCTGCTTCCGGTTTTTGTGCTTCCCCTCATCTACGCTGCCACGTTCGAGGAGCGTACGCTGAGCGAGGCCGATCTCGAGCGGATCAAAGCGGCAGCAGCGGCACATGCGGAAACGCAGAAGACCGGGGGCGACAGGTGATTCCCGTCAACGCTCTTCTCCAGACCGCCGCGCTTCCGCCGCTGACACAGCCGGTGATAGTCGGTGTCGCCGTTGGCTATTTCGTGATCGTCGCGCTGATCGGCGCCTGGGCAACCAGACGAACCCGCACGGCGAAGGATTTCTTCGTCGCGGGGAAGGGAATCGGGCTCATCCCGCTCACGCTCGCGACGATGTCCGCAACGCTGTCGGGGTTCGCTTTCATCGGTGGGCCCGGACTCATGTACTCGCTCGGGCTCGGCGCGATGTTCATCATCCTGCCCGCCGCCATCACCAACACGATGAGCGCGTGGGTCCTGGCAAAGCGGATGAGGCTGCTCGGCGAAGTGAGGGGGCTCATCACGATCCCCGACGCGCTTCGGGTACGCTTCCGCTCTCCCGCTGCGCAGGGCCTTTCTGCAGTCGCGATCCTCATCGCTGTAGTCGGCTACATGGCCACGAACCTCCTCGCGCTCGGTCTCGTCATCGACGCAATCTTCGGCACCGGGCTCGGCTGGGGAATCTGGATCGGGATGGGGATAATCCTCGGCTACTCGGTGGCCGGCGGCATCATGGCCGGCATCTACACCGACGTGTTTCAGGGAAG
>JBPCJP010000164.1:0-2925 GCA_051005175.1 Gemmatimonadaceae bacterium
TAGTCGCACTCGGCGAGCGGAAGGAGCAGTTCAGGCTCGCGATATCGATTCATGCGCCGAGCGACGCATTGCGGCGAACCCTGATGCCGATCAACACGAAGTACCCGCTGGCGCAGGTGATCGAAGCGGCTCGCGTGTTCGACAGGCGGGTCACCTTCGAGTACGTGATGCTGCACGGCGTGAATGACGAGCCGGCGCACGCTGTCCAGCTGTCCGAGCTTGCAAGGCGTTGCAAGGCATTCGTAAACCTGATCCCTCTTCACGCAGGCGGGGCCGGCGATTTCGTGCCAACTTCTCCTCAGGGGATCGCGGCGTTTGCCCGGTCGATCCGGGCAAAGGGCGTCGAGGTGGCAATCAGGAAGAGTCGCGGCAAGGACATCGCTGCCGCGTGTGGGCAGCTACGGGTAGAAAGGCAGGGCCGGAGGATGCCAGTCCTCGCCCAGGAGCACGGTGACGTCGAGGTAGCGCGATGAGTCGGGCCGCGCCTCGACTTTAGCGGAAAGCGCCTCCCCGACAAGATTTGCCCAGGCCGGATGACCTGACCTGTCAAGCACCAGTGTCGTCGCTCTTTTGTCGGACGAATTTCCGATGTCGACTACGTCGAACCCGCGGTCGCGAAGGAACATTGTCGCCTTGCGCGCGAGTCCGGGAATGTTCGTCGCATTGAGCACCTCGACCTTTATCCGCACTCCGGGTGGGACCATCGACTCCTGCTCCTCACCCGTCGTAACACCCGGTATTGTGACCCCGGAATCGCCAAGGCGCGTCAAAGCGAAATAACCCGCGCCCGCGAGAACGAGAGCGAGGAGCAGCCATCTTCCGATCTTCACCTCAGGCTATTCCAGAGGGCGACGGTTTCGGGGAAGATGTGATTGCCCTCGCGCACCGACCAGTCGAGCCGGAAGCGCACCACCTGACGGAACGCCGCGTCGAACGAGTGGGGAACCTGCGCGGCGAGAAAGAACCTGTCCTCGCGCGAGAATTTTCTTCCCGGCTCGAGGTAATCCGCCATGTATAGCGCCTTGCCGGTACGTCCCCAGTTGGCTGAGCCGATGGTGTGATAGCGGATTGCGTCGAGGACGTGCTGGCGCTTCTCACCGTCCGCGGAAAGTCTGGTGGCCGCGGCGGGTCCATGAAGCAGCTGCTCGGGAGTTTCGTCGTCGTGAGTGATGCTGCGGAGGAGCTGCTCCGGTGCGTCGCGAAGGGAATCGTGCCACGCGCCGGCATCGCTCCAGGCGTTCGCCTCGTCTGCATCAAGTCTCATCGCCGCCGACCACGCGCGAAGCAGCGAGGTGACGCGCTCGATGTGAGCAAGCCGCCGGCTGCCCACACACGCCCACAGCGGGAGTCCTTTGGAGTCAGTCTTTACCATCGGCGCCGAGAGTGATGTTGTCTATCAGCCTCGTGCTGCCGACACGCGCAGCGGCGATCGCGGCAGCCGATGGGCTCGCGAATTGTGGCCGCGTGAAGGTCGACGGGTCGACGATCGCGAAATAGTCCGGCTTCACACCTGTCTCTGAATCGAGCACCGACTTGCCGGCCGCCTCGAGCGCCGCAACATCGCGCTCGCCGGCGTTGAACGCGTTCCGGGCTGCCTCGAGTGCCCGGCTGAGAATCCGGGCGCGCACCCTGTCCGCATCGTCGAGGTACCGGTTACGACTCGACATCGCGATGCCATCGGGCTCGCGGACGATCGGAGAGAGTATGATCGATACCGGCATGTCGAGATCGCGCACCAGCGCCTTTACGAGCGAGGACTGCTGAAGATCCTTTCTCCCGAATACCGCGACGTCCGGCTGCACAATATTGAGGAGCTTCGCCACCACCGTGAGGACGCCGTCAAAATGCCCGGGGCGGCTCGCGCCTTCCCACTCAGCGCCTAGCGGGCCGGCTGTCACCGTGATCGTCCGGTGTCCTTGATACATGTCCTCGGGCGCCGGCCTGAAAAGGATGTCGACCCCGGCGTCGCGGGCCAGTCTGTCGTCGTCGCCAATCGGTCGCGGATACAGGGAGTAGTCTTCGCCGGGCGCGAACTGCAGCGGGTTCACGAAAATGCTCATCACGGTGACGTCGCATTCACTCCGCGAACGCTCGACGAGACTCAGGTGTCCCTCGTGGAGCGCTCCCATGGTGGGAACGAACCCGATCCTCGCTCCCGACTGCCGGGCCTCGGCCACCGCGGCCCGAATCTCCGCGATCGCCGTTGCCGTTCTCATGCTAGTTGCTGTGCTCGACATCAGGATATTGCCCGCTTCGAACTTCATCACCGTAACGCTCGACTGCCTGTCGCGCGTCCGCCGCGAGATTTCCGTATTTCTTGAGAAACTTCGGCGCGAAACCTTCGTTCAGGCCAAGGAGGTCGGGCAGCACCAGCACCTGACCGTCGCAATGCGGTCCCGCGCCGATGCCGATCGTGGGGATCGAAATCGCTTCTCCAATCCGCTGAGCCAGGTCGGCCGGAATAAGCTCCAGCACGAGTGAGAACGCGCCAGCATCCTCCAGCGCCCTGGCCTGATCGATCATCCTGTCGGCATCGCTTTGTTCCCTCCCCTGCACTCTCATCCCCATAGTTCTCACCGACTGCGGGGTGAACCCGAGATGAGCCATTACAGGGATCCCGATCGTGGTGAGACGCCTGACCGTGTTCACTATATCGTCACTTCCCCCCTCGAGCTTAACGGCGTCCGCCTCGGTCTGCTGCATCACCCTGCCGGCGTTGAGGAGCGCGGACTCCTCACTTGCCTGATAAGACATGAAGGGCATGTCAACCACGAGGAGGGCGCGCTTCACTCCGCGACGCACCGCCTGACCGTGGTAGATCATGTGATCGAGGGTCACAGAAAGGGTGGTCTCGAACCCGGCCACGACGTTGCCGAGGGAATCTCCGACGAGCACGATATCTACAGACGCCGAGTCGACGATCTT
>JBPCJP010000165.1:0-3934 GCA_051005175.1 Gemmatimonadaceae bacterium
CTCAGTTCCCTCTTACGAAGCAGCGGCATCGTACAAACCACGACACCGCCCGCCTTCAGCACCGCGAACCAGCAGGCGGCAATCATCGGATTGTTGGGACCGCGCAGCAGAACCCGATTGCCCGGCAGCAGACCAAGCTCGTTGACGAGCACATTTGCGATCCGGTTCGATATCTCGTGAAGATGGGAGTAAGTCCACTGGCCACCGGGGTACCTGAACACGATCCGGTCCCCGCGCCCGCCTGCGACCATCTTCTGCAACAGCTCGACGGCGCAGTTAAGCCGGTCGGGGTACGCAATCTCGGGAACTCCGGTCCAGTCCCTCTCCGGCCACAACTCACGAGGAGGAGCGTTGTCGGCGCAGAACGTGTCGACATGTCCCGACCGTTCCGTCATGGCTTTAACGACTCCGCCGAGTCCTTGAGCACCTGACCTGCGATGATGAGTTTCTGCACCTCGGTAGTCCCATCGTAGATCCTGAGTGCCCTTATCTCGCGGTAGAGCCGCTCGACAGGATTCCCTGAAACCACACCGCGCCCGCCAAGCAGCTGCACCGCACGGTCAATCACCCGCTGCGCAGCCTCGGTGGCGTACATCTTCGCCATCGCCGCCTCGCGGGTCACCCGCTCTGCCCCATTGTCCCTGGTCCATGCCGAGCGGTAGACGAGCAGCGCGCTTGCATCTATGTCCGTCGCCATTTCGGCGATCTGCGCCTGCGTCAGCTGAAGGTCTGCAAGTGCCCCGCCGAACATCCGGCGCGAGCCGGCGTAGGCGAGCGACTCAGCGAGTGCGCGCCGGGCGAAGCCGAGGGCAGCCGCGCCAACAGTCGTCCTGAATACGTCGAGCGTGCCAAGCGCCACCCGCAATCCTTTCACCGGGTCACCGACAACGCGGTCGGCCGGAACGCGACAGCTCTCGAAACCCAGCGACCCAAGCGGGTGCGGCGCAATGGTCGAAATCCTCTCTGTCACGCTGAACCCGGGGTCCGAAGGTTCGACGACAAGCGCGATGTATTCCTTCTCCCTCTCCCCTTTGCAGAACACAACGTAGAAATCGGCGATACCTGCATTGGAGATCCACGTCTTCGCGCCATCGATCACGTACTCGTCACCATCGCGCCGCGCCGTGGTGTGCATTCCAGCGACATCGGATCCGGCATCTGCCTCGGAGATGGCAAAAGCAGCGATTGCTTCCCCGCGCGACACCCGCGGCAGATATTGCTGCTTCAGCTCCCGCGATCCGTAAAGCGAAATCGGCCCGGCGCCGAGCCCCTGCATCGCAAACGCGATGTCGGCGAGGCCGGACTCATATGCGAGCTTCTCCCGGATCAGGCAGAGTGACCTTACATCGAGCGAGTCGGCACGTCCGCCAAATGGCGCCGGCACAGCGAACTCGAGCCATCCTGAATCGCCGAGTGACTTCACTATCGAGCGGCATGCGGCATCAGGATCCTGCTCGTCCGCTTCGCGGACCTCGGGATGCTCGCGTATCCACGACGAAAGCGACTTGTCGAGCTCGCGGTGCCCTTCGCTGAAGAACGGCCAGTCAATCGCGGTCATCAGTTGCCCTCGAACACCGGCTTCGACTTCGCAACGAACGCCGCATACGCACGCTCGAAGTCGTCAGTCATCATGCACTCGGCCTGCATCGTTGCCTCGAAGTCGACAGCTTCGTCGATCTCCATCGACCACTCGGAATGCAGGCACCGTTTTGTCATCGCATGTGCCGCGCTCGGACCGTGCGCGAGAGTGCGGGCAAGATCCTGTGCGTCGCTCAGCACAGATTCCGGCGCAGCGAGC
The DNA here is from genome assembly GCA_051005175.1 of Gemmatimonadaceae bacterium. Classification (GTDB taxonomy): domain Bacteria; phylum Gemmatimonadota; class Gemmatimonadetes; order Gemmatimonadales; family Gemmatimonadaceae; genus UBA4720. The sequence goes on from JBPCJP010000165.1 coordinate 1,799, forward strand.
CGGTTGTAGAATCCCCAGCGCTCGGCCTCCTCTCCACTCATCGACCGTCCCAGATACAGCAGCTCTGCCGCCCTTCCGAACCCGATTATCCGGGGGAGAATGGCGCAGGCACCCATGTCGGCGCCGGAGAGCCCGACGCGCACGAACAGAAACGCGACCTTGCTCCTCGCGGTGCCGACCCTCAGGTCGCTTGCCATTGCGAGAATTGCTCCTGCTCCCACGCAGACTCCGTCCACCGCGGCGACAATCGGCTGCGGGCAGGCGCGCATCGCTTTTACGAGATCGCCGGTCATCTGGGTGAACTCGAGAAGCCTCGCGGTGTCACCCCTCTGCTTCATTTCGACGAGACGGCCGATGATGTCGTGCACGTCTCCGCCGCTGCAGAAATTCTCTTCCGCCCCGGTGATCACTACGGCTTTCACGTCGTCGGCCTTCTGGAGCGCGAGAAATGTGTCGGTGAGCTCGCGATATGACTCGAGAGTCAGAGGATTCTTCCGCTCGGGACGGTTCAGCGTGATCGTCGCGACCCTGTCGACTACTTCCCACAGAAAGTGCACCGGTTTCAGCGAAGCCCCGCGCGTCATACTTCCCCTCCCGCCACGGGCATTGCGATTCCTGTCACTCCCGATGCATCGGGTGAGCAGAGCCAGGCGACTGCGGCGGCTACCTCGTCGGGCCTGATCAGCGTTCCCCGCGGGATCGTCCCGGTGAGCATCGCCATCGCCTCGTCTTCTGTCTTCCCCAGCTTTGTCTTCAAGGCCTCGATCGCCCCTGCCGCCATGTCCGTATCCGCGTATGCGGGACACACTGCGTTGACTGTAATTCCAAGTTTCGCCATCTCGAGGGCAAGCGCGCGCGTGAAGCCTATCACGCCATGCTTCGATGCAGCATACGCGGTCATCGTTCGATAGCCGCGAAGGCCGGCAGTAGAAGCCATGTTCACAATCCGCCCGCTGCGTGCCTCGATCATCGCCGGGATCACCTCGGATGTGCAGAGGTAGGTGCCGGTGAGGTTCACGGCTATCGTTTCGTTCCAGATATCAGGCGTGAGGTCGACAAGTTTCCTCGACTTCGCGATGCCGGCATTATTCACAAGGATGTATGCGGGACCCAAAGCCGCCGTGGCGCGCGCGAATGCCGAGGTGACTGATGCCTGGTCCGCGACATCGCACTCCTCGACAGCGACAGTCGCCCCTCGCTCACCCCGAAGCTCGGCGGCCTTCCGCTCGAGTGTTTCGGCTGACCGCCCCATTATCGTCACATCAGCGCCGCGCCTGACCAGCTCGGCAGCCACAGCGGCTCCGATACCGCGGCTGCCGCCGGTGACTATCGCGTGTTTACCCTCGAGATATCGTTCGAGGTCTGGCACCGGGATCGAAGATGGTTTTGTCATTTCAGCATCCGCGCCTTTTCCGCTTCTCGTTCGAGCTGAATCCTGCCCTGGTAGTATTGTACGGGCCAGCGGGCTCCGGCGTATCCCTGCACCGCCGCTGCATGGAGCGTCCAGTGCGGATCGCTAAGGTGCGGCCTGCCGATCGCGACGAGGTCTGCCCTGCCTGCGGCGATTATCGAGTTCACCTGGTCGAACTCAGTGATGTTGCCAACCGCGATGGTCGGGATGCGCGCCTCGTTTCGTATCCTGTCGCTCCACGGGGTCTGGAACAGCCGCCCGAACACCGGCTGAGCATCGCTAACTGTCTGGCCGGTCGAAACGTGGATCACGTCGGCGCCTGCCTCGACAAACGCTTTTCCTGTGGCGACCGACTCGTCGGGAGCCAGCCCGTCCTCCACCCAGTCGGTCGCCGAGACTCTCACCGACATCGGCTTGCCTTCCGGCCAGGCGGACCGCATTGCCGAGAATACCTCGAGCGGAAACCGCATTCGATTCTCCTGTGAGCCACCGTACTCATCACTCCTGCGATTACTGACGGGCGTAAGGAAGCTGGACATGAGGTACCCGTGCGCGCAGTGAAGCTCGATCATGTCGAACCCGGCCTCATCAGCCAGCTTCGTGGACCTGACGAAGTCGTCGAGCACGGCTGACATGTCATCGCGCGTCATCTCACGCGGCGGAGGCAGCGTCGGGCCGTACGTTATCGGCGACGGCCCGATTCTCTCCCATGTCGCGTCGTCCAG
>JBPCJP010000166.1:0-21821 GCA_051005175.1 Gemmatimonadaceae bacterium
GCAACCCCTGCTCCTCGAGGATCATCGCCGCGGTTGTCGAAGCGATAACCTTGGTGAGCGAGGCCATGTCGAAAATCGAGTTTTCGTCAACCGCACCCGATGTCGGCGCGGTATCGAGCCGCCCGTATCCGGCGACGTGAACGATTCGACCGTGCCTTCCCACCACGAGCGAGCCGCCCGGCGCCACGCCTTCAGCGAGGGCCACCTCCATGAGCGAATCGAGCTCGTCGTTGAGGTCGCCGCGCATCCCGGCCTCCGACGGGCTGGTCCTCGCGAGTGTCTCCAAGGGTTCAATCCGCATGGGGACGGGGATTCGGGACGACTGCGGCGCGCATCCCGCCAATGCGAGCAGAGCTGCCGCAACGGCTGGCTTGCTCATCTTCAAGGGACTTGTGCAGTCGCGGGCCTGTCGAGTCCATCGCCGTTCTTGAACCAGGGGGGAATCGAGATCGGAAGTTTTCCACCGATCGCCGAGCGTCCCATGAGCGCCGCGGCTGCCGCGCGCTGTGACACGGGGGCGCCGCCCCACGCGAGGAGGTACGCAGGCGCGGACGGGTATGCGCTAATGAGATAAGGACTGCCGAAGCTGATTGCTATCACTTTCCTGCCGGCCGATGAAAGCTGCTCGACGAAAGATGGAAAGCCGCCTTCTGTCGAAATGACGCCTCGCCCGTCCCGGGGGAAGACGTACGCGGCGGCGATGACAACGTCGGCGGAGTCAGCGCGCGAACGAAGCGCCGCGAGCTCGGCCTCTGTCGTCCTGCTGTCAACCGAAGCTGTCGACAAGTCATATCCGCCGGAACGAAGTTCCTGATTGAATACCCGGCCTGCGACGAGGTCGCCGCCGTCGGAATATGTGATGGCTAGCACCTTTGCCGGGCGCGCGAGCGGCACCAGTGAGAGCGCGTCGCGCGCGAGAGTTATCGACTTCTCCGCAACCTCCCTCGCGACTGACGATCGGGCGGGCACGTTGACGATCGAGTCGACCGCCTCCAGATCGACAAGTCGCCCGGTGCGCAATCCCGCCTGGGCCTTTGCGCGGAGTAGGCGGCGGACCGATGCGTCGATGCGCGATTGCGTCAACCGGCCCGACGAGACAGCTGCTTCAACCGTGTTTATCGCTTCGGTGACATTGCGAGGCATGAGGAGAATGTCCGCGCCTGCCTCCATTGCCAGTATCAGCGGCTCAGTTGCACCGTACCGGTTCGCCACTCCGCCCATTGTCATTGCATCCGTGACAAGCAGCCCCGTGAAACCCATCTCCCCGCGCAGGACGTCTGTCATGAAATAGCGGGAGAGTGTCGCCGGCGGGGCGCTGTCTCCGAGTATGCCGGTGACTGCGATGTGCGCTGTCATTATTGCGTCTATTCCGTCGCCCACCGCTGTGCGGAACGGCGGTAGGTCGACCGCGTCGAGGTGATTTCTGTCCGACCGGATGAGCGGGAGCCCGATGTGCGAGTCGGTCTCGGTGTCCCCGTGTCCCGGAAAATGCTTGCCGGTCGTCATCAGTCCCTCCTCGCGCGCACCTCTTATGTAGGCGGAAGCGAGACGCGAGACGAGTGCGGGATCCTCACCGAATGATCGCGTGTTGATTATCGGATTCAGCGGATTCGCATTGACGTCGAGCACCGGCCCGAACGTCATGTGGACTCCGACCGCGCGTGCTTCCGCACCGAGCACGCGGCCGAGCTTGTAGGCGAGGTCGTCGGAGCGGGTGGCGCCGATTGCCATCACTGGCGGGAATACCGTTCCGCCTCCCTGGGGAAGCATTGACGGGAGCGCGTATGATCCGCCCAGCCTCATTCCGGTGCCGTTCTCCATATCGGACGTGATGAGGAGAGGGACGGGTGCGAGCCGCTGCATGTGGTTCAACTTTGCCGCGTAGCTGTGCGGCAGCCCCATCGAGAGAATGAGTCCGCCGACCTTGTCGTCTTCGACCCAGCCGCGGACCTGCTCGTACTCCGGTGATCCGACCGCGGCGTATTCGCCGGGGACCCACGGCATCACGAGCTGCGCTACACGTTCGCGAGGGGAAAGGGAAGCGAGGATCGTCTCGACCCAGGCCGAGTCCTGCTGGCTGAGGCCGGTTGCTGCCCCGGGTGTGGCTCTCCCGATAATGCGGGTTGCCGATGCGTCAGCGTGCGACGCAAGCGGCCGTGTGGCCGTCGCACTGCACGCAGACAGAATAACTATGAATAAAAGTGCCTTGGGGGTGTTCATCCTGGCGGGTTTCGCGCGCCGCAGGAGGCATGCGTGAGGGGTGGCGGCTCCTCGGCGGGCGTGGACACGAGACGGTGAACGTACGACTTCGATAAATGAGTGTCAATGAACTGAATAATTATGTATGTAAGGCCTTTATTCTTCTTGACTCCCCGCTGCAATGACACCACTCTTGTCTCGCGAAAACTGAAAGGATGTTTCCGCCACCGCTCTCCAGGAGTCCGGTAATGCCCAGTATTGTACGCATTCCCTCACCACTAGCGCGCCTGTTCGCCATGCTGGCGATCATCGCCGTCCCGCTCGGGACAGCAGATGCGCAAAGTGGTGGAACCATTCGAGGCCGCGTCATGGATGCGGCGTCACAGCGCCCCATTCCGGAGGCGCAGGTAATCAAGGCGTCGCGAGCGACTGGCTCAAACACGCCGATCACCGCGAAAAAAGAATTGACACCTTCTCTAATTAGGAATTAAGATGGGTTCGCTGGGCGGCAGATACTCGACAGGAGTCCTGCGGAGAAATCAGGTTGACGTACTCGTTCACGCAAGCGTCACCCTTTACAATCGTTTTGGAGGCACCATGCCGTTGCGTCGTGTTCTGAGTATTCTCGCGCTCGCCCTGCTTGTGTCACCCGCACTCGCTGTCGGGCAGGGCACCGGCATCATTCGTGGGCGCGTCACCGATGTCATGTCGGGTGCGCCGCTTGGCGGGGTGCAGGTAAGCGTCGACGGAACCCGGATTGGCGCGCAAAGTCGCGCGGATGGCACTTACACGATCACCGGAGTTCCGCAGGGCTCACAGTTTCTGAGCGTGCGGAGAGTCGGCTACTCGCCGCAGCGCATTGCGGTGACGGTATCGACGGCGGCCGCCGCAGCACAGGATTTCGCGCTTCGTCCGGTTCCCACAACGCTGAATGAGGTGGTGGTTACGGCGTTAGGCGAGACCACTCAGAAGAGGTCCCTGGGAACCGCCCAGCAGAGCGTTCAGGGCGCCGAAATCGTGCAGACGCAAAGAGCGAATTTCGTCAACGCGCTGCAAGGGCGTGTCGCCGGTGTCGAGGTGGTGAGCACCTCGGGCGTTCCCGGAGCTTCATCGTCGATCACCATCAGAGGCGTCAGCTCCATCAGCAGCAGCAATCAGCCGCTGTTCATCATCGATGGGCTTCCGATGGACAACAAGACCCTCCACACGGGGGTGCTCGCGTCTGCTTCGTCGGGTGCGACGTCCTTTGAAAACCGAGGGGTCGACTTCACCAACCGTGCCGCCGACCTCAATCCGGATGACATCGAAAGCCTCGTCGTTTTGAAGGGGCCCGAAGCCGCCGTCCTTTATGGCATCGATGCGGCGAATGGTGCGATCGTCATCACGACCAAGCGCGGCAAGGCGGGCGGAGGCCTGCAATACAGCAACAATTTCCGGGTCTCGACCGTCAGAGCCCGGCCTGAAATCCAGCGGGTGTATGGACCGCAGGAGGCCTTGGGCAGCTCAACGTTCCTCTACTGGGGTCAGCCATATCCGGCGGGAACTCAGTTCTACGACAACATCGACGGCTTCTTCCAGACTGCGAAGTCGCAGAAGCACAACCTGACGTTCAGCGGCGCGGCTGCGGACAGCCGGATCAGCTACCGCCTCGCCTCCTCCGTCACGAACGAGGAGGGCGTCGTCCCGAACGACAAGTATGAGAGGATCAACCTGACGGGCGCGTCCCAGGCTCAAGTCAACGACTGGCTGAACGTCGACCTGTCGATGAACTACACCTACGCCGACAACAATCAGTCCTTCAAGGGGGCAGGCGGTCCGCTGATCGGCCTGCTGGTGTGGCCGCAAACGGACCTGGCGGCCGACTACCTCACGCCGGCCGGCAACCGGCGCCGGATCACGACGCTGTCGCAGGGGGCAGAGGTAGACAACCCGTACTTCAACGTCGCAAAGAACTTCAACAGCTCCAAGAACAACCGCATCATCGCGAACCTGGGGCTCACGATCGCGCCGTTCTCGTGGGGCAATCTCAAGACCAATATCGGGACCGACACCTACGCGAATCAGACCGAGATCCTGCGGCATCCCGAGAGCACGTGGGGCGTCGGGAGCAACGGTATCATCGACGTCGCTAACGACAATACGCGGAGCAGCAACGTGCAGACGCTGCTGAACGTCCATAGCCGCGCCATCACGAGGAGCATCTCGATCAGTGGCCTCCTGGGCAACCAGATCAACGACTACAAGTCGACGGTCGATGCTTCGGTGGGTCGGGACTTCCTGGAGCCGGACTTCGTTTCGGTAAACAACACGAACCTCAGGTCGAGCAGCACGAGGATCGCGCAGCGCCGCCTGGTCGGTCTTTTCGGCCGGGTAACGCTGGATTTCAGGCGGTACCTGTACGTCACAGTTGACGGCCGCAACGACTGGACCTCGACGATCCCGCAGGAGAGCAACTCCTTCTTCTATCCTGGCGTATCGACGAGCTTCGTCTTCTCCGACGCGTTTCCGGCCATCGGTAATTTCATGACAGGCAAGCTCAGAGCTGCCTACGCCGAAGTCGGCAAGGATGCGAGGCCCTACGCCTACCGGCCGTCGCTCGAGTTCAAGCCAACGGCCTACGGCGGATACGGGTACGGCTTCTGGGGTCCCAACCGCAACCTTCGGCCGGAGTTCGCCCGATCTTACGAGTTCGGCACCGAGCTGGGCTTCCTGGACAACAGGCTCGGCATCGATGCGACGATCTACCGCAAGCAGACGAAGGATCAGATCGTCGACAACATCAGAGGCAGCTACGCGACGGGCTTCATTCTGTTCAACCTGAACGGAGCCGTAACGAGAAACGAAGGCCTGGAGCTCACCCTTCGTGGCACCCCGGTGCTCAGGAACAACGTCTCGTGGGATTTCGTGGCCAACTTCGACAGGTCACGAGGAAGAGTACGGGCCCTGCCCCACGAGTTGCCGGAGTCCTACAACTCCGACACCTGGTTGTTCGGCAACGTGCGCAACGGTACAGCTCCAGGCCTGTCGACGCGATCGCTGACCGGTCAGTTCTATCTTCGCAATGACGCGGGTGACGTGCTGATCAGTCCGACCACCGGCCTCCCGCTGCGCTCGAGCTCGTTCATCGACCGCGGGTACGATCGCCACCCCGATTTCACTGTCGGTCTCGCGAATACCGTCAGGTACAAGCGCGCCACGTTGAGCGGCCTGGTTGATATCCGGAAGGGGGGCGATGTCTTCAATGCCACGGAACACTTCCTCACGGCCAGAGGCCTGAGCATGCGTACGCTTGATAGAAACGAGCCCCGGGTGGTCGAGGGCGTCTTGCGGGACGGGAAGGAGAATACCGCCAACCCGACCCGCAACACCATCGTCGTCGTCCCTGCCGTCAATACCAACTACTACCTGACCATCAGTGAAGAGCTCTTCATCGAGAAGAACATCAACTGGTTGCGGCTGAGAGACGTGACGCTCAGCTACGCCCTTCCTGAAGGACGCTTCAAGCAGGCGAGCGTGTTTATCACGGGTACGGACCTCTTCCTCTTCACCAATTACTCGGGGCTGGATCCGATCGTAAACGGCAACACGGCAGCGACGGGTGGGTCGGGAGCCGCAGGCATCGATTACGGCAATTTCCCGATCCCGCGGGCTATCCAATTCGGCCTCAAGATGGGATTCTGACGATGACACTCACATGGTTCAGTAATCAGCCCATGAAGAAGAGACGTGTCGCGCTAGTTGCAGGTTTCGTGACCCTCTTCGGGGGCTGCACCGACTTCCTGGATGTGAACACCAATCCAAACGCGCCAGAGACTGTGGCGGCGAATCTGTACATTCCGCCGATGCTGCACTGGATGGTGTCGGGGTCCCAGTGGGACGGGCGGTTCATTGCCCGCTATACGCAGCAGTTGTATTTCGCAGGGACGAGTATCTCAACCTGGGACAGGATGGGGTACGATCCGGGGAGTGACAATGCGGGGCAGCAGTGGCGGGATGTCTACTGGTCATTCGGCCAGAACCTGATTGACATGATGGACAAGGCCTCGGCCGAGAAGCGCTGGGATGTCCTTGGCCTCGGTTACATTCTCAAGGCGTGGGGCTGGCAGGCCCTGACCGATCTCCATGGCGAGATCATCGTGAAGGAAGCGATCGACCAGACGAAGTTCAGCTTCAATTACGACACTCAGGAGTTCGCGTACGAGGAGGTCCGGCGGCTCCTGGACAGCGCCATCGTGTATCTGCAGCGGACCGATGGAGCCGTCGACGCGGTGTACCTCGGCAGGGGAGACAAGATATACAACGGTGACCGCACGAAGTGGTTGAAGTTGGCGTACGGACTGCAGGCCATCAACCTGAGCCACTATAGCAACAAGGGCTCGTACAACCCTGCCGCGGTGATCGCCGCAGTCGATAAGTCCTTCGCCAGCAATGCCGACGATGCGCTGCTTACGTTCCCGGGCACGGTAAACGACGACCGCAATTTCCTTGGGCGCACGCGAGGAAATTTCGTCTCGTACCGGCAGACGCAGTTCATGCTCGACCTGATGGACGGCACGCAGTTCGGCGGAGTAGTCGACCCTCGGATGACCCGCATGCTGTCCCCGTCACCGGACGGCCAGTATCGCGGCCTGGATCCGAATGTCGTGGGCTTCGGTGCGCTAACCACCACGCAGCGCCCCAACAACCCCTACGGCTATCCCGCTGCGGGGGGACTTGGCTTGACCGGCCTTTACCTGTTCGACGACAAGGCGCGGCATCCTGCGATGACCTATTCGCAGCTGCAGTTCATCAAGGCCGAAGCCGCGTACAGAGCGGGGGACAAGGCGAGGGCCCTCATTGCGTACCAGAACGCGATCTCCTCGCACATGGACTTCGTGAATGCCCGAATCGCCGACGGCGGCCAGACGCCTCCGCAGATCACCGCGGCGGAAAAAGCGGCCTTTCTCGCGAACCCCGCCATCGTTCCTTCAGCGGCCGGCCTGACATTGACTCACATCATGTCCCAGAAGTTCATCGCCCAATGGGCGTGGGGACATAATGAGCTCTGGATGGACATGCGCCGCTATCACTATACGGACGTGGACCCCGCGAGCGGAAAGCAGGTCTTCCCCGGTTTTCAGCCTCCGACGGTTCTCTATGCTGACAATGCGGGCAAGCTCGTCTATCGCATCAGGCCGAGATACAACTCGGAATACGTGTGGAACAGGGCGGGCCTGGACGTCATTGGCGGTCTCGCGGCGGACTATCATACGATGCCGCTATGGATCATTCAACCGTAACCGCGACTATGAAAAGATATGGATCACTAGCGGTGCTGCTGTGTGCCGCCGCGCTGGCATCGTGTGACTATGAGAAGAACGCCGTTCAGGAGATAACGGGCCCTCCTCCCGCCGCCAGGATCAGGTTCTTCAATTTTGGTGTTAACGCGCCCGGTGTGAATTTCTACGCCAATGAGACGAAGATGACGGCGATCTTTATCGCCACCGGAACCGAATCCACGACAGGAATCGTTTACGGCGGAGTGGGAGCGGGCGGACTGTATTCCGGGATCGCCCCAGGCCAGTACACGTTGTCCGGCAAGATCGCCGCTGCGACCGACAAGGATCTGGCCATCTCGAACCTCCCCGCGACGATTGCCGATGGGAAAAACTATTCGTTTTATCAGAGTGGGCTCTACAATTCCACGACGAAGACCGTGGATGCGTTCATTGTGGAAGATCCATTCCCGGCAGACATCGATTATTCCACCGCTCGGGTTCGATTCGTCAATGCGATCTACAACGCGAATCCGATGACGCTGTATGCGAAGGACGTAGAAACCGGAGTGGAGATTGTCGTCGGCGCAGCAGTTGCGTATAAGGCAGCAGGCGCATTCACGGCGCTGCCGAACGGCGTATATGATCTGAGCACGCGTTACACGGGATCAGCTACGAACGCCGTCACCAGAACCGGCGTCTCGTTCGTTTCGGGAAGGGTTTATACCATTGGCGCAAGAGGTGACATCACGGTCACGTCTACTACGGCAACCACTCGGCCTTTTCTGGACAACACTCTCAACCTATAGAGAAAGACTGATTGACAAAGATGGAAAAAACCCGGCTGATGCCGGGTTTTTTTTACACCCTCCAAGACATGGACGACCTCTGGCGGGATGTTGTGCACCACTGATAATGTCCCCTCGTGCCACCAATAGAAATGTCCCCTGCTAACGTGTCATTCTCTCTTTGGAGCGAGTGGCGTGGCGGAGCGGATAGCAATGAGCAGACGGGAATTGGATCGTTCGGCGGTATTGGCCCGAGTGAAGGCGGGATCTGTCAGTCTGACTGAGGCGGCACCACTACTCGGCATTTCGTATCGTCAGGCGAAGCGGCTTTACGCGCGCTATAAGGCTCGAGGCCCCAGTGGTCTCGCGCACGCCGGCGCGGGACGGGTGTCTAACCGGTCGTGCCAGACCGCAGAGCGAGAGATTGTGATATCACTCGTGCGGGATCACTATGGGGGAGAGAAGAGCAAAGGGGCCCTTCAGCGCTTTGGTCCGACCCTCACGGCCGAACACCTCTGGAGCGATCACGGCGTCCTCGTGCCGGTGAACACGCTCTCGCGGTGGATGAGAGATGAGGGACTGTGGTCACGAGCGCGGAAGCGGAAATCCGGCCAGCACCGAAGGCGCGAGCGGCGTGCTCACCTGGGTGAGCTCGTACAACTGGACGGCAGCTTCCACGACTGGTTCGAGGGACGTGGCGGCGTAGATAAAGGCTGCCTGATGACGATGGTCGATGACGCCTCAGGCGACACCATGCTCTTGATGGGTAAGGAGGAAACTACCTGGGCGGCGGCCAATGTGCTCAAGGACTGGATCTCTGAGTACGGGGTACCGCGGGCACTCTATGCCGACTGGAAGAACGTCTACAAGAGAGTGCCCACCTCGAACGAGCTTTCCCGGGGAGAGACAGAGGTCTTCACCCAGTTTGGCCGGATGTGCGAGAAGCTTGGGATCGAGGTGATCGCGGCATCGAGTCCTCAGGCCAAGGGGCGGGTAGAGCGGGCCCATGGCACTCATCAGGACCGACTGGTGAAGAAGCTTCGGCTTAAGGGGATCGCCAGTTACGATGCGGCCAACGAGTATTTCCGGAGCGAGTACACGGCGGCTCACAATGCCCGCTTTGCGGTATCGCCGGCGAGTTCGGTGGATTATCACGCCAGGCGAGACCGCCGTGTATTGGCCGATGACGACGTGTTCTGCATCGAATCGACACGCACGGTGGGTAACGATCACGTCGTGCAATACGGTGTGCGCAGCCTGCAACTTGATCGAGTGGTGCGAGGCCGGGTGCCGGCCAAGTCGAAGGTACTGGTGCGCGAGACTGAGGACGGCCGGCTGAGAGTGATTCACGTTACGGGTGAGGGCAGAGGCCGGCGTGAGCGCGAGCTCAAGTGGACGGATGCCGCGCCTCGTGCGGCGCGGGCGCCTGTGGTTATACCCGGAATCTCAGCATCATCCGCGGCGGGGCCGAAACCAGCTAAACCGCCTTCGAAGCCAGCACCCGATCACCCGTGGCGCCGTCAACACCAGAACTGGATTGAGCTCGCCCGGCTGCGCCGGGCAGCGGCTGATGTAAACCCGTGAGACGTGAGGTTTACGATCTCTCTTCAACCACAACCAAAGGGGACATTTCTAATGGTGTAAGAAAGGGGACATTTCTAATGGTGCTTGACAACGACCTCTGGCGGGATTGTGGTGCGCATGTATGTTGGTCAGTATCCCACTTGCCAGGTGATCATCGCGTGCGGTTCCGGCCACTGCTCCCTGTTGTGCTGCTCCCGCAACTCGCCTTGGCCCAGGCACAGGACACGGCGCATCGCGCGCCCGGGGTGACGGTCAGTGGCGTGGTGCGTGACAGCGTCGCCCGGATTCCGCTTGCGGGGGCGATAGTCCAGCTCGTCGCAGCCGACAGCCCGGTGCGCTTTGCCCGGACGGCCGTCTCGGACTCGCTGGGCCGGTTCACGCTGAGCGACGTCCCGGTCGGGCGCCACGTGCTCGGCTTCTTTCACCCGATTCTCGACTCGCTCGGCGTGGAGGCACCACTGCGTGAGGTGTACGTCGACGGCCGCCAGGCGGTGCGCGCCGACCTGGGCGTTCCGTCACCGGCGCGGCTCCGCGCCGCGATCTGCGGCCCGCAGTCGGCGGACTCGGGCGCTGTAGTCGTCGGCGTGGTCCGGGATGCACGTGACGGAGCGCCGGCCGCCGGGGCCACGGTGACCGGGGAGTGGCTCGAGTTCTCGTTCACGCGGTCCGAACTTGTCAGCCGCATCCCGCGCGTCGTCGTGACGACGGGGGAGAACGGGTGGTTCGCCATATGCAACGTGCCCAGCGCCGGCGCGATGGTGCTCATCGCCAGCCGCGGCGCGGAGAGCACTGGACTCATCGAGGTGCAGGTCTCGGCCGAGGGATTCGTGCGCCGCGAGTTGTACGTCGGGCCGGCGCGAGCCATAGTCACCGGCGACACAGCTGAGCGCGCGGACACCGTTTCGCTCCTGACCGGTCGCGGGCGCATGCGCGGCGGGACTCTGAACGGCACGGTTGTCGCTGCCGCCGGGGGTCGGCCTCTGGCGGGCGCGCAGGTGAGCATCACCAGCGGCCCCCAGACCCGCGCCAACGAGCGCGGCGCATGGACGCTCGTGGACGTGCCGGTCGGTACCCAGATGCTCGAGGTCCGCGCCCTCGGCCACTACCCCGAGCGTCGCGCTGTGGACATCGTCCCGGGAGCTGCTTCAGTAAGCGTAACGCTCTCGACGCTCAAGGCGGTACTGGATACCGTGAGAGTCGCGGCACGGCGCCTCCGCGGTGGCAACCCGAGCGGCTTCTCCGATCGCCGCCGGACCGGTATGGGCCGCTACCTGACGCCCGAGGACATCGCGCGGCGGCCGGCCATCTTGACGTCGGACATTTTCCGCACGGTGTCGGGCATTCGCCTGGGTTACGCATCGGACACACTCGCATCCGACATGACGGAGCGCCTGGCGCCGGACTCCATACGCGAACCTTCACGACACATACTCATGCGCGGCATATCCGGTAACTGGTGCCCGCCGGCGATCTACGTGGACGGTCTCCGAATGCCCAGCATCACCGCTGACGACATCGACGCGTGGGTGCGCCCGAACGATGTCGCGGGCATCGAGATCTACTCGGAAGCCTCGGTGCCGAGCGAATACCGGCAGGGGCGGAGTGGCTGCGGCAGCGTTGTGATCTGGACGAAGTAAAGGTGCGGGGTTCTCTTGACAGTCCTCCCATGCGGTCTTTGAGTCGTGCGCCCGGGTTGTCCCCAGTTGTCCTCGCCCACGAGGCAGTTCCCGCCCTGCAGGCGTGGGGCACGCTGTTCAAACAACGAAGCCCCATCGCCTAAATAGCGACAGGTCTTGTGGTTACATAGTCGGGCGACTGGATTTGAACCAGCGACCTCCTGCTCCCGAAGCAGAGGAGCACAACAATCAACTACGACATTCTGTTGGGCTTCATAGGGGGAACGGGCGTCGGTGCCGTCGTTCCCGCACGAGAAAGATGGGTTTTGTTGGAAGAAACGGGTAAAGAAACGGGTAAAAGGTTTGCTTTTTCGGGGCTGTAGATGGCCGGCGTGTCGGAGCTCGCATTTTCTTCGCTAAATTCGGCAATTCTTCCGAAATAATGTGGGAAAATCGTCAATCGGAGTGCGTGGGCTTCTGCGCCACGATCCCATATAAGTTCGGAACCCTACATGAGATCGCGTTCCGCATGACGCTGACGCCAGTACCTTGCATCTTCAGTTGCCTGACGCTCTTCGAATGCAGCCCATTCGCGAATTCGTCTCACCGGATGATCGAGGAACCCTCGCGCCGCAGCGGCTTCAGCCTCATGCTGTGCCGCGATGTCGCCAGAGTAGATTTGGAAGCTGTGCAAACCCAGGCAGAACTGCACGAACGTTTCTTCATCTGATTCGAACTTCCGTAAGACCCATTCTGTCAGTGGTGGCAAGATCGCGGTTCCGTCCTGAGCGAGATGCGGGGCAGGGAGGTGTCGCGCGACCCGTCGCGTAGCTTCCACGCGTACGGACTGAATCCACTCCCGGATTACATCATCAGGGAAGGCGGCAATCAATTCTCGCTCATTGCCAATCAAGAAGCGCCATCAATGCCGGCTGTCGAGAATTGTTGTCCCAACGGCGGCCATCGCCTCCCGGGGATGTGTCTCCGCGAGTGCAATGATCGCTCGCCGGGCGTCGTTCCGGGTGCGCATTTTGTCTGCGGCAAGGAAAGGCGCGGCGCGCCGCGCTGCACGGTCAGGTTCTGTTCGCCCGAGAGCGATGACAACCTGCGCCCACCATTGCGAAACAGGCGGCTCATCGGCCGGCCCTGTTTCTACCAATTTCCAAGCATCAGCGGCAATATCTGGGTTATCGATCAGCAGCTGCAAAGGCTCGCGCGTGGGACGGTACGATGCTCTCGCTGCGAGATCATCTAAGCCGGTGCGTTCGGCATCTCGGTCACCCCGAAGCGCTGCGTCCGCTAAGACGTTGAGAAGTGCGCCGAATACCTCATCGTGGTTGTGATTCCGCATGTCGAAGCATGCCTGCTCGACCCGGACGAGGTGACGATTGTACCCGTGAATTCGATCTATCCCCTCAACCGTGCGCAGGCCGTAGCGGTCCGCGCGGCAGCGGGCAAGTTCGTTTTCATGGGAGAGACACATTCCTTCGCGTCTCGCCCACCACCTCCGTCGCAAGGCGGGGGGTGCCGCTTTCTCCGCTGATGTACAGCACCTACACCGGGACTGTTGCGGGGGGCCCGTTCCTGCCGGACATGTCACACAAGCTTGCAACCGGACTCGAAGCCAGGTACATCGTGGTGGCTGAAGTGGCCGGCCAGCATCTGGGCGATCTTCGCCGGTACCTCAAATACGAGAACATCGATCTTTTCCCGAAGGGACCGTATCCAGTGAGCACGACAGGCCAGGTTTACGACCAGAGCATTACCTGCTGGCCGCTTCCGCGGGTCGAGATCAACGCCAACCCGAACACGTCGGGGTGACTGAAGCGGGACTTTTTGCGTCCCGGCTCCAGGCGAGTCACGAGTAGCCAGTAATGAGTGTTCCGTTTCCAGTTTTTGCTGACAACTGAATACTGAGAACTGGTAACTCGCGACTCGCGTGGACTTGAAGTTGTAGTACACAGGTGAAGGCCAGGCTCGCAGTCGGCGTAAGCTGACTTCGGGCCTTGGCCTTCAGGCCGTCCGGCGCCGATTTCACTTGCAGAGGCACGCGGCCAGGCGTAGCGTTCGAGACTGACCGCAGTGGGGTGCGACCGTTCCTGCGTGTTCCGTGTAGTATTTAGGGCAGCCAGCCAGATCTACCACCATCCGAAGGAAAAGCCCCCAGCATGCGTAAGCCAGCCCTCATGTGCGCCGTCCTGCTCCTTGCTGCCGCCTGCAAGGGCTCCGACATAACAGACCCGGCGATCACGACGAGCGTGCAGGTGTCCTCGACACCGACGCAGATAGCCGTAGGTGAGACCGCCCAGGCCAGTGCCGTCGTGAAGGACCAGAATGGGAACTCACTATCGGGCAAGTCGATAACCTGGACAAGCCTTAACCAGAGCATCGCGACGGTCTCCGTGGCCGGGCTCATTCAGGGTGTCGCGCCGGGAACTGCCACGATACAGGGCACTGTCGACGGCATTACGGGCACGGCTTCGATTCAGGTCGTTGCGGTCTCAACTGTATGCGCGGATGGCGCAACGAGCGTGAACATGTCGGTGGGGGAGGTAAGGGTGCTCAGTGCGCTCGCTACGCAGGGCTGCGTAAGCATCGCGTCGAACGCATCGGCTTCCGAGTACATCGTGATAACAGCGAACACCAATGCGCTGCCCGATGCCCTCCCGTCATTTGCGCTCCGCTCCGACGTCGAGTCCCTCGCGTCGTCATCACTGCTCGCCACCCCGACGCGGATAACTGCATCGCTTCAGGTGCGGGCCGATCCGTTAATGGATCTCCAGACCGGCTTCGAGAACCGCCTGAGGGCAGCTGAGCGAGAGCTTCACCTGCCGTCTGCGCAGCGCGCTTTCTCCGAGGGCTCGCTTCAGCGCGGCCCGCGCTACTCGGTCAGTACGGCTGCAGCCGTTGTCGGCGAGAAGACCCAGTTCAAGGTGCCGAAGTCATGCACGAACTTCACCACCATTACGGCGACGGTCCGCCACATCAGCAACCGTGCGATCATCTACTCCGACGATGCATCTCCGGCAGGCGGATTCACTGACAGCGATCTTCAGGCGATAGCGACTGAGTTCGACAACCTCATATACCCCACTGATGTCGACTATTTCGGGACTCCCATGGATCTCGACTCGAACTCGCGGATAATCATTCTCTACACACCCGAGGTGAACAAGCTCACGCCTGCCGGGAATCCGGATGGATTCGTCGGCGGATTTTTCTTCGCCGGCGATCTTTTCCCGACATCGCAGTGCCAGCAGAGCAACCGCGCCGAGCTTTTCTACCTTCTCACGCCCGATCCGCAGGGGACGATCAACGGGAACTCGAGAACGAGAGACCAGGTGCGCCAGGGCACTCGCGGGACGATCGCCCATGAATTCCAGCACATGATAAACGCTTCAAGGCGGATAGCCGGGAACGCCCCGGCACTCGAGGCAATCTGGCTCGACGAGGCGCTCGCACATTTCGCCGAAGATCTTAATGGTCGGGTACTGAAGGGACTCGGCGAGACAGGCAATTACACATTCGAGCAGCTCACGGCCAGCGGAACCCAGGTAGACGACTTCAACGCGTTCTTCTTCCAGAACTTCGCACGGCTCTCGCGCTACTATAAGAATCCCGGGCCGAACGCTCCAACGAGCCGCTTCGCCGACAGCTCCCTCGCTGCGCGCGGCGCCGCATGGTCCCTCCTCAGGTACACCGCCGACCACCACGCCCCGGCGGGTGACGTCAAGGCATTCATAAAGTCACTTGTTCCGGGACCGGACACCGGCGTGGTGAACCTGCGGAGTAAGGCGGGCAATGTCGTATTCGACTCGCTTGCCGCAGGGTGGATGGTAGCAAACGCCGCTGACGATGCGGGAATCAGCGGCCTTGCGGCGAAGTACACTTACCGGACCTATAACATGAGGAGCAATGTCGCCCGGGTGAACAACCCCACGTTCTCGTTTCCGCTTCTCATCACGTCCATCAACACTTCGAGCTTTACGGCGAGCCCGCTTCAGGCACGGTCGGCGTCAGGAAACTATTTCAGGTTCAGCCGGGCGGCCGGAGCGCCCGCGAGACTGTTCAGGATGACAAACACCGACCTGACCACCGCCGCGACATTCAGCGGCGCAACCCTCATAATCATCCGAACGCAGTAGGTCTGACCGGCCGAGCGTCATGGCCGGCTTTATCGGCGAATCGGCTCTATGTTGCCGAGGGAGTCAATTGTGCCGATGGGGCCAAAGGCGCTGTCGTGTCCGATTATGTCGCTCGGAGGATTCTGCCTGTCGCCGCGGCGTGTGGTTTCTCCCGTGATATTGCCGCTCACGTCGGCGCGTGGCGGATTCTGAATCACTGAATCGACAACCATGTCAGGGCTCGGTGCCATCACGCTGTCGATGAGTGTCGTGTCAGCAGGGTTCGGATCCCTTGGAAAACACCCTGAGATGAGCAGCCCTGCAAGAGCGGCGGCCGCAACCTTCGCAGCTGATCCGCAAGCGAGCGTACCGGATTCCATAGCGCGTAGTCTCATAGTCTCTTGATTGGGGTGACCCGGCCAGTGGGGCTGATCGTGAATACCGGCAGCTTCGTTTCCTCCCACACCTGCGCCCGCTCGGCGAACTCGCCAAGGATCGAAGATGCGGATTGTCCGGGGACCGTGTAAGGGTCCGCGGCGTTCTGGTTCGTCGAATAACCCACATCGCCGAGCGACTGGATGCTCATCGAGCTCAACGGATTGAATGAGCCGATGAATCCCGTCATCAGCTCGGTGACGAAGACACTCTCCCGCCAGTGACTGTCAACTGTTCCCGCTCCCCCCGTATTCTCGACGGGTATGTGCGTGGGACATACCGCCGCTCCTCCGATCGCTATGCACGCAGCGACCCCCATCGGTCCGGTGTATCGGCTGTCTGAAGTCCCGGCGCCTGCCAGCAATCCGTAGGCTGTCCACAAAGTTCCGATCCCGACGACGTGTAGCATCTCATGCTGGATTACGTCCCGCAGCCGGCCCTGATCGATCAGCGGCTGGATGTCGTCACTGTCGAACTGCATGACGCCGATCACCGTCTGGCGTCCGACCGAGCGCACGAAACACGGTCCGGCGCGCGCGAGCACTCCGCCCCTGCCATCCATCGGCATCACGGAAGCGTAGATCACCACGTCGTCGATTATTCCGCTGATGACCTCACCGGGGAGGCCGCAGCCAGTCAGGTCCAACCCGGCTCCTACGGGCACGTCGGGGAGGTCACCGATGACGGCTCCACGGATACGCGCCGCCGCGGCCGCGAAGGCGTCTTCAGCCGCGACCGGCATTGGCGGCCCGACGAGGCGGAGGTCGATCATGTAGTCGGTTGCCACTGACGCCGAGACTGTTGCGGAGAAGCCGCCAGCACTCGCGCGGAGGGACTGGGGTAATGCGCTCTTGCCTAGCCGCCACTGCGGCGCGGTGGCGTTGCCGCTTGCGTTAGTGGTAACAGAGGATGAGGAAAGCGAGCCTTCGCCAGCCAGGATCGTGAACTGAACGACAACTCCCGGCACGCCATTGTTGAACTGGTCGCGAACCTGAGCGACGGGCGCGGTTGGAAGGAGGGTTCCGGCAAGCGCAACCTGGCCCAGCCCCGAGATGAAAGCGACGGATGCCGGCGGTCCGGGCCTTCCGTTGACGGTAATCACGATGGGAGCAAGCCCATCAACCGTGACCGTCAGGCTGTTGATGCCGGCCGCGGTACCCAGAGTCCATTGTCCAACGGGTGTCGGACCTCCGGACGTTGTCTGCGTGGGAGCGTTGGCGAGCGTGCCGCCACCCGCGGTTACGGTGATCGTGACGCTCACGCCGCCCAGCGTATTCCCGTTGCCATCCTTCACAACGAATGAAGGCTGCGGCGTCAGAACGATTCCTGCTGTCCCGTCGGCTATTGTCGTTGCGTCGGCGGCTATCGAGGTTGGCATCGGTGGGCCTGTCGACTCACCACATGCGATCGAGACGAGAGCCAACGCGAGCGGGAGCGAACCTGAAAGCCGGGGATTTCGGAGCATCTATTTCCGTGTGTGTTGTATTCTCAGTATACCCGGGGTTTGCGAGAGCGCCAAGCTTTTGTCCGCGGAAGGAAGCCAAATACTAACTGCGGACTGCGGACGTACTCCGGACTCGAACTAGGGGCTACTACGGACCCTGAACAGTGGACGTACTGCGGACTCGTCCGGAGTAGTCTCAGTCAGAGTCCGGAGTACGTCCGCAGTCCGCAGTCAGTGCGCTTCCCGCAATCAGTATCAGACCTCCCTCAGGGCACTCATGGCCGTCTCCCGGAAAACATCCCGGCCTGCCAGCAATCCTATCGCGACAGTCAATGCGAGCATCCCACCCGCTATCATGAACGCCGGTACCAGCGCCGGCGTGAACGTCGCATTGAATACATAGTGGGTCAGCGCCCATCCTCCGCCGATCGCCAGAAGCATCCCCGTCAGACTCCCAAGCAGCCCCAGCAGCACATACTCGGAGAGCAGTATCCGCATTATCTGGCCGCGGCTTGCGCCGAGGGTCTTGAGCAGAACGCCTTCGCGGATCCGGTCACGCCGCGTTGCCGCCACGGCGCTGAAGAGCACGGGGACGCCCATCGCAAGGCTGAACAGGGCCATGAACCGCATCGCGGTCGAAACCTTCGTCACGATCCGCTCGATGGTCTGCCTGATCAACGAAAGGTCGACGCTCGAGACGTTGGGGTAGCGTACGACGATGTCGCGCTGAAGCGCAGCCACCACAGGATCCCCATCGACGCTCGCGAGGATCACGTGCTGCCTCGGCGCCGCTCTCATCGAGGGAGTCGCGAACACCGCAAAGAAGTTCGGCTCGAAACGCGCCCACGTCACCTCGCGGAAGCTGGTGACGCGCGTGGGAATTTCTACTCCCTGCACGTTCCACGTGATAACATCCCCGAGCTTCACGCTGAGCTCCTCTCCGATGTCCTTCTCGAGCGACACCTCGCCGGTGTCGCTTGCGCCCCGCAGCGCCGCCGCGCTGAACCATTTTCCCTCGACGACCTTCTCGCCGGACGTCACGCTGTCGCGAAATGTCGAGCGATACTCGCGGCGAAGAGCCCATGACGGGCGCCCCGCAGGCTGGTTCGGCGCTTCGCCCCGCCGGCGCGCTTCGGCAGCGCGCCCCACCAAATCGGCCGCGGCTCCGCCACGCGCGCGAGCGAGGGAATCCGCGACACGGCGCGCCCGCGCTTCAGTGACTATGTCCTCCGCGCGCCGGTCGTTTATCGCGGCAATCCGCATCGTCACGACCGGCGCAGTCTGGCGGACACTACCGCTCGCGCTGATGAGCGAGTCGACTCCGCCGAGCTGGTCGTCCTGAATATCGAAGAAGACCAGGTTCGCTTCGGATGACGCGGCGGTGAGCTCGAACCTGCTGAGAAGATTCGACTGGACCAGGTAGAGCGTCGTTATGAGGAATGCCCCGAAGCCGAGCGACAGAACGACCGAGCGTGTCTGGTTCGCCGGGCGGTAGAGGTTGGCGACGCCCTGTCTCACGACGTAAGGCCATCCCTGCCGCAATGTCTTTCGGGCAATCCATGAAAGGAAGATCGCGCTGAGCGTGAGGATGCCAAGAACCCCGAGAGTCGCGACGCTGATCCACAGCCCCTGGCGTATCTCTGATGACCTCAGCAAAGCGATCGCGACGACGCTTGCAATCATCGCAACGTTGACGAGCACGCGCGGCAAGTCGTTCCAGCGCATGCGCAGGATCGTCGAATCCGCGTCCCTTCTCAGAGTTTGGAGCGGAGAAACGTTCCGAAGCGCAAGGAGCGGCCGCAGTGAAAAGATCAGGGCGATCCAGCCGCCGACCAGAATGCCGGTGATTATCGCCCGTGGCGCCAGCGAAACCGATACATCGACAGGAAGAAAATCACCGAACACCGATGGAAGCGTGAACTGAACCAGTACTCCGAGCGCGGCACCGGCCAGCGCGCCGACGAGCCCCATTGCCGCTGCCTGCGCGACGTACATGGCGACGACCTGTCCGCTCGAGGCGCCAAGGCAGCGGAGGATTGCGACGGTGTCGATCTTCCGGGAGACAAATGCGCGCACGCCGCTCGCGACTCCGACGCCGCCAAGAAGCAGGGCGACAAGCCCGACTATTCCGATGAACTCGGTGAGCTGCTGGATCGCCTCCGTCGTGTTCTCTTCACTTCGCGTAACCGTGACTGCCCTGAGCTGCGTGCTGTCGAGGGCCGGTCTTATCGAGGCGACGATCTTCTCCGGATCGGTTCCCGAAGGAAGTTTCGCCAGGACTCCGTATTCGGCGGTGCTTCCGAAAACGAGGAGTTGAGTCTCCGGCAGATAGCGCTCCGGAATGAAAACACGAGGCCCGATTATTTCGGCCACTCCTGGAGCGCCGGGCACGTTCTTCAGCGTTGCGGCTATGACGAACCTGCCCATGCCGAGCGTGATTGTATCGCCGAGTTTTGCGTCGAGCGCGATGAGCAGGGAGGGGTCGACAAGCGCGTTGGGACCCGATTGGAGATCGTCCCACTTTCCGTCCGGTGTCGTAGTGATGACACCGTAGTGTGGAAAGTTGTCGGACACCGCGCGGACCTGGACGAGCCGGGTGCCGCCGCTCCTCGGAATGAGCGCCATCGACGGAAACGTTGCGACGCGGGCATATTCCGCGTTGTCGCGCCGGGCAAGCGTGTCGAGAATCGCCTGCTGCTCGGGTGTAAATGGCCGCCGCGAGGTGAACGAAAGGTCGCCGCCGAGGAGTGCGCGGGACTGCTCGCGGATCGACCGCTGGACGTTGTCGGCGAACGAGTCTATCGCCACGAGGGCGGCGACGCCGAGAGAGATCGCCGACATGTAGAGCAGCAGTCGCCGGCGCGCGCCTCGTGATTCTCTCCAGGTGAGTCCGGCCAGCTTTCCGAGAGATCCCCGCTGCTTGAACTGCGACGGCGAATCGCTCATGCAGCTGCCTCGGTGTCGCTCACGATGCTACCGTCAGCGAGCCGGATGGTTCGCGCGGCGCGCTGCGCCAGGACTGCATCGTGGGTGACGAGAACGATCGTGGAGCCCGATTCCCGGTTCAGCGACTCGAGCAGATCGAAGACGCGGATGCCGGTGTTTGCATCGAGGTTGCCGGTTGGTTCGTCAGCGAACAGGATGCGCGGCGCGTTGGCAAAGGCGCGGGCTATCGCGACGCGCTGCTGCTCTCCGCCCGACAGCTGCATCGGGAAATGGTGGCCGCGCTTCGCCAGCCCGACTCTCTCGAGGAGCTCGTCGGCGCGGGCCGCAGCGCCGTCGATTCCCTGAAGCTCGAGCGGAACCTGGATATTCTCGCGCGCGGTCAGTGTGGGAATCAACTGGAAGCTCTGGAAGACGAAGCCAACTTTCTCGCCCCGGAGCTTTGCCCGCTCGTTCTCGCTCATCGTGGTGAGATCGTGGCCGTCGAGGATCACCTTGCCGCGCGTCGGGGTATCGAGCCCTGCGAGCAGGCCGAGGAGCGTTGTCTTGCCGCTGCCGGAGGGTCCGACGATTGCGACGAAGCCGCCTTGCGGAATCTCGAACGAAACTCCCCGCAGAACGGCGATCTGCTGGTCGCCGCTCCTGTACTCCCGTGTAACTTCACTTGCAATGAGCATTCGAAATTCGTGGTTCTGGATGATCCCGCTGATGTTTGCGACGGGTTGTGGTGGCGGCAACGGGTCTGAGCCCGCACCTGCCCTGGAGGGCATTACGCCGGATGATGCTGATGCAGTTTCGTCTGCGGCCTCTGCCTCCTCTGCGCCCTCTCCCTTCCCGAAAGTTACCGTGCTGTTCTTCGGAACGAGTCTTACGGCGGGCTATGGGCTCGACCCCGGGGTTGCGTTTCCGCGGCTTGTCGAGACGATGGCGGGAGAAAGCGGAACTCCGATCGTTGCCGTCAACGCCGGCCTCTCGGGCGAGACGTCGGCTGGCGCGGTGCGGCGGATCGAATGGGTTCTCAGGCAGAAGGCTGACGTCGTGGTGATCGAGACCGGCGGCAACGATGCATTGCGCGCGCTCAATGCCGATTCGCTGAAGACGAACCTTCGGGCGATAGTGAGGCAGGTCAAAGCGGCTCAGCCGGAAGCGCGGATTCTGCTCGCGGTCATGGAGGCGCCGCCCAACCTTGGTGCCGGATACACGGCGAGGTTCCGGCAGGCCTACGTCGATGTCGCCCGGGAGGAGAGTCTCGCGCTGCTGCCGTTTCTGCTCGACGGGGTGGCGGGCCATCCGGAGCTCAATCAAGCCGATGGCGTTCACCCCAACGAGAGGGGAGAGCGGATAGTGGCCGATAACGTCTGGCGGGCGCTTCAGCCGGTCGTCACGGAGGTTTACCGGGCCCGGAAAAACGGTTAAATTTCAAGGCTGGCCCT
>JBPCJP010000167.1:0-11404 GCA_051005175.1 Gemmatimonadaceae bacterium
TCTCCAGGTATCGCCGCGCGCCGACCGCGAAACGGTAGAGCGCGTGTTCAGGCATCTGGCAAACCGCTACCACCCCGACAACAAGGACAGCGGCAACACCGAGATGTTCACGCAGCTCACCGAAGCCCATTCGGTGCTCTCGGATCCTGAACAGCGGGCCAAATCATGGAGCTCGAGCGGCTGTTGTCGGTACCCGCTGCCGTCATCGAGTTCCAGACATGGTACCTCCGCGAGAATGGCTGGATCGAGCGGCTCACGACCGGCATGTGGGCCATCACCGCCACCGGAGTAGACAAGCTCTTCGACCTCGGCGGGCCAGGCAAAAGCGGTCCATTCCTGCTACGCGAGGGAGAAGCTCAGGAGCCGGCCGCCGCGACGGCGGAGTAGGACCCGCTAGCCGGCGTCAGGGGACGGGTTGGCGTTGATGACCACCGGCTTCGGACCGGAATCGCTCATGAGGTGAGCGATCCACATCGATTCCTCGAAGCTCCCCAGGAAAAATTTCACGCCGATCGAGAGGGGAACCGCGACGAGCGCCCCCATCGGACCGAGCAGCCATCCCCAGAAAAGCAGCGAGATCACGACGACGAGCGGCGAGAGATCGACTGTCGCCCCGACGAACCGCGGCTTTATAACGTTGTCGACGAAGAAGTTTATCACCGTGTACACGACTATCACGACGATCGCCCTCGTGAAGCCGAACTCCACCAGCGCCATTGCCGCCGGCGGCACGAGCGCGATCATGAAGCCGATGTTCGGCACGAATGAAAGCAGGAACGAGAGAACCCCCCACAACACGGCAAAGTCGACGCCGATCGCGAGAAGAAAAGCAGTGTTGATCACCGCCGCGATCAGGCCGAAGACCGCGTTTATCGCGACATAGCTTCGAATGCTCTCACCGAACCGCGTGAGATTCGCGACGGTCGACGAGCGCGAGCCAAGCGCCTTGTACATCTTCTGCGGGAAACGCGTCGACTCGATCATCATGAACGCCATGAGCAGCACCAGCAGCAGCATGTTGCCGGCGGTCTGCGTAAGTCGGCGGATCATCGCCAGGCCGTAGCCGATTATCGCGCCCGGCTGAAGTATCTCGCTCGTCCAGATTCCCGATGTGTCGAAAGGAAGATCGGCCAGGTGCTGCCGGACGATCTCCTGGAGCGCGGCGATGCGTGGCTGATAATCGGGGAGCTTTCCCTGGAGCTGGACCAGGGACACCCAGACGAGCCCGACGAAGAGCGCAATCACCACGATGCCAAGCACGATTCCGGCGAGCGCTGCGAGACTCGGGTGCCATCCATGGTTGCGGAGCCAGTCGGACCCCGGGCTCCACGCCAGAGTTATCATCAGCGCGATGAGAACCGGGCCGAGGATCGGCGCGGCGACACGCATTCCGGCGAGCACAGCGACTGCGCTCGCGAGCCCGAGCAGCATCCGCGTCAGGGGAGAAAGCGAGCCGCGAGGATCGTCGTTGAGTTCCGGTCCCATCTCTTGTCGCTCCGCAGGTTCCTTCGTTCCGTCCCGTTCAGGACGTGAGTGGGTAATGTAGGGGCGAATCGCTCAATCCCACCATCCCTGCAGAAACCAGTCGCCGCTCTTTGCCTCCCGGTAGATCCACACGAGCGTCCCGTCACCTGTCACGCAGCGGAAGTACTCTCTCGCGAACGGCTTCTCCCACTGACCTCCCGACACGCGATCGGGGCCCGCCGCCGCCTCGACCTGAATCCACGCGTCGTCCTCGCGATACCTGACCGGAAGGTGGTGATCGCGCCGCTTCACTGTCTTCACCGCAATGCGCCGCGGCTCGGCGAAAAGCTGGAGGGTGAGCTGCGGATCCGCGCGTGATTCCTTCACCATGTGAGCACGCGCCGCATGAGCGGGCTCCTGCATCTGCCAGCTCGTGCGCCTCTCGATCAGCGGGTGACGGCTGTTCGACGGCACGACAATCACCGCTCCCTGGTCGTCGAGAAGCTGGGCGACTGTCTCTTCAGTCGCGCGGGCTGTTGCAAATCCCCGGTCGAATATGTCTCCCTGCCGCTCGACTTCTCCTGTCACCGCTTCGACGCGCAACTCGATTCCAGTGACTCCGTCGGCGAGCTCTATCCTGTCGAGGTGAGTGCGGATGAGACGCATCCACGCTTTCCTGCTCGACGTCGATCGCGAAGGCCGCACCCGATGATCGTATGTCGTGCGGTTGGCGAGTGAGAAGACGAGAGTCATCTCGCGCGCGCAAAGTCCCTGCGACTCGAGCGACGCGGAGACAGAGTCGACGAGCCCGTTTATCACGAAGACGAGCCGCTCCGGATTCCTGAGCGTGTAATCGACCCAGTCCATCGATGCCTGAGGCAGGGTCCTCGGCATTACCGCGAAGATGAGCCGGTTATCGTCAGCCCGCGCAAGCCGCCACAGATGCACCCCCTCGGCCCCGAACCTCACCTCCACTGATTCCTGCTCGAGCCCCGCCAGATCGCCGCAGGTCTCGATGCCGACGCCGTCGAAAAGATTCGTCAGGGGGGGCGAAGGGTCGAGAAGATCGATCGGTTGGTGGGCAAGGAAACCTCTTTCTCCGCCTGCCGGGACCAGAACGGGGCTTGCCTCGTTGCCCGTCCGGGCAGCCATCTCTGCGGCTATCGGAATGGTCGATACCCCCAATGTCGCTTTACTGATTTTAATATGGCTTAATTCTATCGTGATTTTATGACATAAATCCTGAAGTTGGAGGCTCTTTCCGTCTGCCCAGATCTGGGTTTTACCATGATCCACAGTCAGGCGGGGGACCGCCCGCAGTACAGCCAGGGCTGCCTTTTCGAGATCGTTCGGTGACAGCCCCATGGGTCTGATGCAGATAAAGGCCATCATGCCCTCAGCTTCTTCATTCCTCTCCGGTCGGGAAGCCCCGGCTCGAGAGCCGATCTCATATCGTGCTCCACGACCGGCACGCGAAGCTCGGCGCTTTTATTCCAGCCGAGTGATTGGGCGCGAACCTTTATGCTTACCGAGCATGCTTCGGCGGGATCGCCGAAGGGTGTGCGGCGCCATACGTAGCTGTGCGGCATGATGCGGGAGATCATCCTCACGCTCGCCATCGAGGTATGCGAGGTGAGAGCGACGAACGCCGCCCCGCCTTCGCGGGCAGCGCGGGAGAGCCGGACCATCTCCGTTCCTGCGGGCTCCGACCCGGTCAGCACGATCATTGAAAAACCTCCGCATCTCAGCAGCTCCTCGGCGGCCCGGAGCGAGTTGCGGCGATTTGCCGGACGCACGAGGATCGGGCCTTCTTCCCAGAATTCTCCGGCGATGGTGCCGAGTCCGTCTATCCAGGCAGCGCGCTCGCCGCCGGAGGCGACAGTGTGGCAGGCCGCGCGGAGGATGGCGGTGGCCCCGCCGCCGGGCATCCATACGGACAGCCGGCCGCGGGGAAGTCCGCCATTTGGAAGAATTCCGTCGAGTTCCCGGATGCCTGTCGCGACCGGCTCCGCCGTGCGGTGCGTGACGGGAGTCGCATCGGGGAATCGCTGATCGAGGAGCGATCGGAGGTCGGGTAGTGCCGGGGACGCGGACATTTGGCGTCCTCTTATTGTATACCGAATAAACCCCGAACACAAGAGGGCGCAGAGGGTCAAACCGGAGGACGCAGAAACTGCGAAAGGTCGCGAAGGACTACGGTTTAGGTTTTGCCCTCTTGGTTCTCCGGACCCTCGCTTCCCTCCGTGACCTTTGCGCCAAAAATGACCCGAAAACTCTTTCTATTCGCAGTGATGATCGCCGCGGCGTGCAGGCCGGGGGAGGAGCCGTAGGCTGATACCTCGAGCGCAGGGGAAGCGCTGCCAGGCCGTGGAGTGCGTAGAGGGCTCGTAGAAAGACAAGTCTCCGTCTACCCAGGAGGGGAGGGCCGATTGAAGTAGATCCTGAGCAGTGTTCCCTTCTGCCGCCGAATCATGAAAACCGGCTTATAAGCGCCGACGATTTGCTTGATGGGCTCGGAGTACATGGCTTTTCGCGTCATCACCATGAAATACGCCGGCCTGGCAGGGTCCGCAAAACGAGGAAGAGCGTCCACGTCAAGCTCTTCCGCGGTCGTGTTCAGGTACGGATCGGCGCATGCCCTCGGCCAGGCCACGTAAATAGCGGATCCACGTTCCGCGTGCGCGTTTAACCACTCTGCCCCTTCCTTATAGGACTGGCACCAGTACTCCACCTCGAAAACATCCTCGGCGTTGCCTGCGAGTGAGGCGTTCGTCACCTCGTTCAAGTAGGCGTTGTGGTACGGATGAATGCGGACCATTTGGAAACCGGTCCAGGAAAAAAGGATCGCCGCGCAAGCCAGTGCCGCAACCGATCGGACACGGCCGAAGCGTCTCAGCGCTTCCGTGCGTTCAATGAATCGCATGATCGAATCCAGGCCAACCGCAGCAACCAGGCAGAATCCAGGTACCATGATGAGAAGGTGCCGAACGCCGTCGTAGCGCATTGGAGCCCGCGTTTCCGCGGCGAGGATGATCGCGCACCATGCCCAGCCAAGGGTGGCAGCGCTGCGTGGATTCCCTGTCGAACCCTCGTCACGGGACCAGTAAACGCGAAGTGAAACAACCGCGAGCGCCAGGTACAAAACGGGGGTCGTCGCGAGAAAACTGACCAGCGAGTAGTGCCACGGGAGCTCCCAGGCGTTGTAAACGTTGCCCAGGTACAGGACAGTCAGGTCGCTGAGGTGAAATCTCGAAGCGATATGTCCTATCGCCCACACGACATTTGTCCACGGCGCACTCCATAGCCACGGCCAGCACACGAACGCCGTGACCGCTGCCGTCACAACGACGATCGCGTAACGCTTCCACCCGAGAGTCCTTCGGGTCGCGAGTTGCCATATGAAGACCAGTGGAAGGACGAATACGGCGCCGACGTGCGTCGTCAGCGCAAAACCCAGTGCAAGACCTGAATAAACCGTGCGTCTGGCCGGACTCGAATCACCGAGCCCGGATAGGGCGTAGATGGCCAGGAGGAATGCGAATACTCCGGGCAGGTCCTTGGGATTGTTCTGCGAGTGGGCCACAAACTGTGGAAACAGAGCGAGGATCATTGCCGACAGGATGCCGATCCGGAGACGCCCGGAGACCCGAACCGCGAGCAGAAAGAGCAGGAAAACGGACAAACTCGAGAGGACCAGCTGGAAAAGATGAAACGCAAGAATCTCGTCCATCAGAAGCAGTCGTCTCGAGATTATCCATGAAAAGGCGCCGCGCAGAACGTCTACGATGAAGTAGTAGCCCGGAAGCTCGTGAGTCGGCCACACGGGTGCTGGGGCCCCACTCACTACCGCTTTGATAAATCCGAGATCGAGAAGCGCGGCCGCGCGGGTTTCAGCCTCGTCCCACGTTTGGCCATAGCTTCCTAAAGTCAGCAAGCCGATCACCAGGAAACCGAAGGCGATCAAAACGCCGGCGCCGAATTGCCGGAGATGCTCGGGCCTACTGGCAAACAGCATCGAGGCGAGCTGGGGGATTGCTATCGAAGGACTGCATCAGGACGGTGATAAGTCCAGGATCTGGCGTTGTGGAAGTTCAGGATTCTATACTTACGTATGAGTCTGAGACAATAACGATCGCGAAAAAAGAAACCTGGTGCATGCTGCAAAGATGATGAGCAGGCGGAATGGCTCAGGAGTAAAACGATGAGTGGCCCCGGGGACGCTCGGCTCGAGCGATGGCTGCAGGCGACAGTCGTTGTCCTCGTTCTCATTCAGGTTCTGTTCTGGCGCAACATGATGGATGCTGACGGCATGTCGTATCTCGATGTCGCGCACGCCTACGCAGAGGGAGACTGGGCAGGAGCGGTCAACGGCTACTGGAGTCCTCTTTATTCGTGGCTGCTTACCGCTCTGATCGTCATTTTTGACCTGTCTCCCCGGCAGGAGATTGCGGTTACGCATGCATTGAGCTTCGTCCTGTTTCTCCTTGCCCTCGCCGCGTTCAGTTTTTTCCTGCATCAGCTGCTTGCACGAACTTCGGTAGCTGAAGAGCGAACCGAACCCGCATCCAATCGAGCATGGCTGGCACTGGCCTACGCCGCGTTGGCCTATGCCTGCATCTCGCTCACGCATGTAGGCCGGGGCGGACCTGACCTCCTGCTCGCAGCGTCGTTCTATGCGGCGATGGGCTTGATGCTGCGCTTCGCGAGGGCCTCCACCAGGGAGATTCCAACCGGACTGCTTCTTGGAGCGGTGATGGGTCTGGGGTATCTGGCAAAAGCTGCCATGTTTCCTGTTGCTGTTCTGGTGCTGGTGTGCCTCGGCGTATTGACCCGGCGCGCAAAGCGCGGCACGCTGGGTCTCGCTCTGGCTATTCTGGCTTTCGGAGGCATTTCCGCGCCGTGGATTGCGACACTGTCCCACGCGAAGGGACGCTGGACCTATGGGGACACGGGAAAGTTGAACTACTTCTGGTATGTCAACGACGGTGCGCAGGGCGACCCGGCCTACGGTAGGATGCTTCACCCGCCTCGCGAACTCTCCCGGAGTCCAGTCGTCTACGAATTCGCCGAGCCGGTTCGTGGCACTTATCCATTGTGGTACGACCCCTCGTATTGGTACGAGGGTGTGCGCACGCGATTTGACATCCGCGCTCAAATTCGCCGCCTGTCGCTGAGTACCGAGGATTATTTCAACCAGTTCTGGTTTTTTCCGTGTGTCCTCGCCGTCGCCGCCCTGGGTCTTATTGCGGGCCGATCGGCGGTCCGAAACGGTGTGGCGTCCACATGGTTTGTCATCGTCCCCGCTGCGGCGGGGCTCGCGATGTATGCTCTTGTGCTCGTTCTTCCGCGCCATCTCGCTCCCTTCTTCGCGGTGGGCTTGACGGCACTCGGCTTGGGAATCGGAAAACAGCTCGACTCCGGCGCATACGACAGACGACGTTCAGCGCATATGCTGGCGGCAACGCTCGCCATTCTGCTGACGGTCATGACGCTGGCGCAGCTGCTGTTCATCGACAGACGACTTCCGCCAGGTCATCCGCACCTGGATGTGGCCACGCAGCTGCAGAAACATGGCCTGACGCCTGGGTCGCGGGTGGGAGTCATTGGCGACGCGATGCATGCCTCCTGGGCGCACATTGCGAGTCTCAAGATCGTTGCCGAGATCGGACCAAACGAGACAATCGCGTTCTGGGCGCAGGACTCAGCCAGGCGAGCAAGCCAGCTCGAGTTGTTTCGGTCGGCGGGGGCAGTTGCGATCGTCGCTGATCACGTTCCGCCGTGGGCCGAAAAGAGTGGGTGGGTTTCAATGGGGAAGAACGACTACGTCCTTCATTTGTTCACGGAAATGCCCCGAGGCGAGCTGCTGGAAACAATCCAGTGAGTCTGCAAATTTCCGTCTACCGAAGAGGGGAGGCGGCATCCCTCGGCATGTCGTTTTCTGCGCTCTCCGCAGTTGTTCTGCGTCTCTTGTTATCCGTGCCACACCTTCCCCGCAACGAGAAGCAGGAAAACCGCAAAGCCCCGCCTCAGCTGCACCGGGGAAAGCTCCTGCGCCAGCTTCGCTCCTACCCAGGCTCCGAAGAACAGTCCAAGCGCTATCCACAATGCGGCGCCGATGTTGAGATTGCCTCTTCGGTAGTACTCGAACGCACCGAGCGCGCCGACCGGGAGGAGGAGTGCGGCGAGTGACGTCCCCGTAGCTGTGACGGGCTGGAACTTCGCGAGGAGAATCAGCGCCGGAACTATCACGACTCCTCCGCCGATTCCAAACAGGCCGGACAGCACTCCCGCGAGCAATCCGACAGCGATAAAAATTGGCGTCATTCACTTCTCCGTTGATGTGGCGGGCTGCAATGCTGACAGCAATATTTCCAATCCCGGCCCACATTGCGAGGCGAAGATCATCATGACGGACACTGCGGCGATGTTTCGCGGCCTGAGAACAGTCATCTATGGCGTGAGCGACATCATGCGGGCGAAGGAGTGGTACTCCAGGGCATTCGGGGTCGCTCCCTACTTTGACGAGCCGTTCTACGTCGGCTTCAACATCGGTGGATTCGAACTCGGGCTCGACCCCGACAGCCCGAGCGGGCCAGGCGGAACCATGGCCTACTGGGGAGTCGCCAACGCCGAGAGCGCTGTCGAATACATGCAGTCGATCGGCGCGACAGTCGCGACCCAGGTCAAGGATGTCGGCGGGGGAATCAAGGTGGCGTCGGTGATCGATCCCGATGGGAACCACGTCGGGATCATCGAGAACCCCCACTTCGACCCTGGCGCCACGAGTTGACTCTTCCCGGAGGCGAGGTTGCGCCGCCGGCGAACGCGGGATTCTCGTGGAGGTTTCTCGCTTACTCGCTGGCGGCCATTCATGTGGCATACGTGCTCTTCGTGCTGTTCGGCGCGCTCATCGTCCTCGTTTGGCCCACCGCCCTCCTCGTCCACCTCGCCGCAATCGTGTGGGCGGGCGCGACGATGATCGGGAATCTTGGATGTCCGATCACCGACTGGGAGAAGTCGGCCCTGCGTCGCGGCGGCCGCGAGCCCTACCCTGAGGGCTTTCTCCAGCACCATGTGCTCCGCACCCGCTTCGACCCCGGCAAGGCCCGCCGCAATCACGCCGTGCTCGGCGCAGTCGCGATTGTGCTCAATGCTGTTGCGTACCTGCTGATCCTCTGAGGGCAAGGGGCTCGCGAGTCATGAGTTTCCAGTATTGAGTTATCGGTTTACAGTTTCAGGTGCTCCATGCGTTTCCGTTGGAAACTGGCAACTCAAAACTCAAAACTGGGCACTCACGACTCGCGCGCACGGCTGGTCCGCTGCCGCCGCCACTTGCCAGCGTCTTTCCCGTTGTCCATACTCGATGGAGCGCCGCCGCGAGCAGGGTCCCCGGCAGGCAGCACCAGGATTCCCCCCCTCGCGGAGCACATCATCCATGCGCGAGTACAAGAGCGAAGACATTCGCAACATCGCCGTCGTCGGACACGGAGCGAGCGGAAAGACCACTCTGGTCGATGCGCTCGCTTTTGTTTCCGGATCCTCCAGGCGCCACGGCTCCGTCAAGGACGGAACGGCGCTCACCGACTTCGATCCCGAGGAGACCCAGCGCGGCTTCTCGATCAGCCTCGCGTGTGCCCACGCCGAGTGGATGGATACGAAGATCAATCTCCTCGACACGCCGGGCTATTCGGACTTCCAGGGCGAGGCAATAGCCGGACTCCAGGCCGCCG
Source organism: Gemmatimonadaceae bacterium (assembly GCA_051005175.1). Classification (GTDB taxonomy): domain Bacteria; phylum Gemmatimonadota; class Gemmatimonadetes; order Gemmatimonadales; family Gemmatimonadaceae; genus UBA4720. The sequence goes on from JBPCJP010000167.1 coordinate 9,195, forward strand.
ACGGTGCGCTAGTCGTCGTCAGCGCGACCGCGGGAGTCGAAGTCGGCACGAAGCGGATGTTCGACGAAGCAATCGAGCGGCAGGATCCGGTTCTCTTCGTGATATCGATGATGGACAAGGAGCACGCGTCGTTCGACGGAGTGTTCGAGGCGATAAAGGCTGAGCTCACCCCGCGCGTGATTCCCGTCGAGGTCCCGATCGGCGAAGGATCCGAATTCCACGGGATCCTCAACCTTTTCGACCGCAAGGCGCACATCTTCAAGAAGGGAACGCGGAGCGGTGAGTACGAGGAGGTTGACGTTCCCGCGGAGCACCAGGAGCTCTTCGACAAGTACTACGAGCAGCTCATCGAAGGGATCGCCGCGACAGACGACATTCTCCTCGAGAAATATCTTGGAGGCGAAGAGATCGAGCGACCCGACGCGCTGAATGCGATGAAGGAAGCGATGAAGCGGCAGGAGCTGTTCCCGCTTTTCTGCTGCTCGTCAGACCTTACCTACGGGACGCAGGCGCTGCTCAGCAAGCTCGTCGAGCTGATGCCGTCGGCGTGGGAAATGGAGGAACTTCACGCCTTCACCGGATCCGAAGGAGACGAGACAGTGGAGATTCACGCCACCGACGACGGTCCCTTCGCCGCTCTCGTGTTCAAGACACACTCCGAGCCGCATGTGGGCGACGTGACTTTCTTCAGGACGTTCTCGGGCAAACTCAGCAACGGGCAGGAAGTCTACAACGCGACGCGCGGGCACGGGGAAAAGTTCGCACACCTCGCGATCCCGCAGGGCAAGGACCGAATCGAAGTCCCGTTCCTGCATCCCGGCGACATCGGATGCGTCGCGAAGCTCAAGAACACGCACACAAACGACACTCTATCGACCCGCGAGCACCCGGTGCGGATGCCGGAGATAAACTTCCCCGACCCGCTCGTCGTCTACGCCGTTCACGCGACAGCCCGCGGCGAGGAGGAGAAGCTCCAGCAGGGACTTCATCGCCTTCACGATGAGGACGCGTGCTTCCAGTCACACTACAACGCCGAGACGCACGAGACTATCGTCGCTGGACTCGGCGAGCGACACCTCGACGTCGTCATGGCGCGGCTCAAGCGGAATTTCGGCGTCGGCGGCGAGTTGAGGAAACCGCAGATCGCATATCGCGAGACGATCACGGCGAAAGGCGAGGGACAGGGCCGGCACAGGAAGCAGAGCGGCGGTAAAGGTCAGTTCGGCGACTGCTGGATAAGGATGTCGCCGACTCCGCGCGGTGCGGGATACAGCTTCGTCAACAAGATCGTCGGCGGAACCATACCGTCCAAGTTCGTGCCGGCGGTCGACCGCGGAGTGCAGGAGTCGGCGGCGCGGGGAGTGCTCGCCGGATTCCCGATGGTCGATTTCGAGGTCGAGGTGTTCGACGGGTCTTATCACTCTGTCGACTCCAACGAAATGTCGTTCAAGCTCGCCGGGATTCTCGCCTTCAAGACTGTCGCGCAGAAATGCAAGCCGATCCTCCTCGAACCGCTCGACGAGATCGAGGTCACGACCCCCGACCTCTACCTCGGCGACGTGCTTGGCGACATCTCGGCACGCCGCGGACACATTCTCGGAACCGACACCGCGCCGGGCGGTAGGTCGCGGGTGAAGGCGGTTGTGCCGCAGGGGGAGATGCATCTTTATGCGACTGATCTCTTCTCCAAGACGCACGGGCACGGCACCTTTGTGCAGCGGTTCAAGGGTTACGAGCAGATGCCGCCGGACGCGACGCACAAGATCATCGCGGAAGCGAGAGGGATGAAGGAAGCAGTTGGGGAGTAGTCAGGCTTTTTACTGACTGCGGACTGCGGACGTACTGCGGGCTCGGACTGCGGACTACTACGGACCGTGGACTGTCGACCGAAAACCAGCCTTACAACAGGAAAGGGGTTATGCGCGGAATAGTGTGTCTCGTGATAGTAGCAGCGCCTCTTGCCGGCGCAGGGGCTCAGTCTGTCGTGTACCCGACAGAGGCGCGCCAGATCGCGGCCGCGGTGAGTCCGCTGCCGCTTGCGCTCCAGAAGGAGGCAAAGGTTCTCGGATACGATGAAACCGGGAAGCTCGTCACGCTGAGGCCGGGCACCAACGAGATGATCTGCCTCGCCGACAATCCGGCGAATCCGCGCTTCCACGTTTCATGTTATCACAAGACTCTCGACGCCTTCATGGCACGCGGGCGGGCGC
>JBPCJP010000168.1:0-2932 GCA_051005175.1 Gemmatimonadaceae bacterium
GGCTCAAGGGGCATCGGGCTCGAGCTGGCAAAGCAGTTCGCGGCGCACGGCCACGATCTCATCCTCGTAGCCCGCACCCGCGACGCCCTCGAAGCCGCGGCGGGTATCCTCGAAGGCAAGCACGGTATCAAGGTCACGGTTCTCGTCTACGATCTCGCAGATCCCCAGTGTCCACAACGGCTCTTCGATGCTGTGACGGCCGAGGGAATGCAGGTAGACGTCCTCGTGAACAACGCAGGGTTCGGCCTCGGCGGAGAGTTTGCCGAGACTGATCTTTCCCGCGAGCTCGACATGATCCAGGTGAACGTCGCATCCCTCGTTCACGTCACGAAGCTCTTCATGCAGCCGATGATCCTGCGCCGCCGCGGGCGCATTCTGAATGTCGGCTCAATAGCCGGCTTCCAGCCGGGACCACTAATGTCGATATACTATGCCACGAAGGCGTTCATCCTCAGCTTCTCGCAGGCGATAGACGAGGAGCTGCGCAACACCGGCGTCACTGTGACTTGTCTCTGCCCCGGCGCAACGGCGACAAACTTCGCCGAGCGTGCCGGCATTTCGAACTCCGTGCTCTTCAGCCTCACCGGTCTTGCCGACGCGGAAGATGTCGCCCGCTACGGATATGCAGCGACTATGCGCGGGGACCGGCTCGCAATTCCCGGCATCAAAAACAGGGCAATGGTCCAGGCGCAGCGGCTCATACCGCGCGCGATCGTAACGCGACTCGCGCGGAAGGTGCAGGAGAACCGCTAGCGCCCGCGAGCAGCGGGGCAAGCCATTCACCTGTGTGCGACCCGGGCGCCGCTGCGATTTCTTCAGGCCTGCCCATCGCGACAAGGGTTCCGCCACCGGATCCACCTTCCGGCCCGAGGTCGACGATCCAGTCAGCGAGCTTTATGACATCGAGATTGTGCTCGATCAGCACCAGCGTGTGACCCTGCTCGACCAGCCGGTCGAGAACATCAACGAGCTTGCGGATGTCGTCGAGATGGAGGCCGGTTGTCGGCTCGTCGAGTATGTAGAGCTTCCTGCCCTTCTTCTTCGTCGACGCAATCAGCTCGCGCGCGATCTTGATCCGCTGCGCCTCGCCGCCTGAAAGCGTCGTCGCTGGCTGGCCAAGCCGAAGGTAACCAAGACCTACCTGCTGAAGCTGCCACAGCGCCTGGCCCAGCTTCTCCTCGCGGGGGAAGAACCTTATCGCCTGGTCGACTGTCAGCTCGAGAACGCCGGCAATGCTCTTGCCGTTGACCTTCACGTCGAGAACTTCCGGCTTGAACCGCTTGCCTCCGCAGGCGTCGCATGGAACGTGGATGTCTGCCATGAACACCATCTCGACCTCGATCGATCCGGCGCCCTCGCACTCATCGCACCTGCCACCCTCCACGTTGAAGCTGAAAGTGCTCGGCGTATACTTCCTCTGGCGCGCCACCGGCGAGTCGGCGAATATCGCGCGGATCTGGTCGAACGCCTTGATGTAGGTGACAGGGTTCGACCGCGGTGATTTGCCGATAGGCGACTGGTCGATCATCACGACTTCGTCGATCGCCTCGCACCCGGTCAGCGAGTCGTAGGCTCCCACTGCCTCGCCAAGATGGCGCTTCGCCGAGTTCTCGCCTTCCAGCCGGGTTTCGAGCGCGCGGTATAACACGTCGTGGACGAGCGTGCTCTTGCCCGAGCCGGAGACGCCTGTCACCACAGTCATCGCGCCGATGGGGATGCGCATGTCGACGCCCTGCAGGTTGTGCTGTCTCGCCCCGTTCAGGGTTAACCATCTCGGCCCCACCCTCCGTCGCTCGAGAGGAACCGGTATCTGCCGTTGTCCCGTCAGATACTGGCCCGTCAGAGGACTCTCGCTGACCCGCGACATCGGCCCGGCGAAGACGATCTGGCCGCCGTGGTCTCCGCTCCCCGGTCCGAGCTCAACCATGTAGTCAGCCGCCATTATTGCTTCCGGGTCGTGCTCGACTACGAGGACCGTGTTGCCGGAATCCCGCAGCCGATGGAGCAACTCGAGCAGCCGCCCCATGTCGCGCGGGTGAAGGCCGATCGATGGTTCGTCGAGGACGTAAAGCGTATCGACCAGACGTGAGCCAAGCGAGTTGGCGAGGCCGATACGCTGGGCTTCACCGCCGGAAAGTGTGCGCGTGGCTCGATTCAGTGACAGATACTCGAGGCCGACATCGCGCAGGAACCGTATCCGCTCGCGCGCCTCCCTCAGGATCGTCTCGGCCACAGACTTATCGAAGGCAGTCAGCTCGAGCTCATCGATCCAGGTGAAAAGCACGCCGACGGATAGATCCGCGACATCGGCGATCGTCTTCCCGTCAACCCTGACGTTCAATGCTTCAGGCTTGAGCTTGGTCCCGCGGCAGTCGGGACACTCCTGTGCTGTCTGGTACTGCCTGAGGAAGATCCTGATGTATTGCTTGTATCGCTTTTCCTCGAGATCCTTCATGAACGGGAGGATTCCCTTGTACCCCCGCGTTTTCGCGTTCAGGAGCAGGTGTCGCTGGGGGTTCGTCAGCTTCCGCCACGGCGTATCCATGGGAATTCCTTCGCGGCGGGCGAAGTCGGCGAGATTTCTCCGCTTGTTGTCGTAGCGCGGCTTCGTCCACGGATCGATCGCTCCATCGCGGAGCGTACGCTCGGGGTTGCAGACGATGAGCGACTCGTCGTACTCGAGAACAGCGCCGAATCCGTTGCACCGCTCGCAGGCGCCGCGGGGGTTGTTGAACGAGAAGAGCTGCGGCGACGGGGCGGGCGCCCGTGTGCCGTCGTATGCGCACTCGAATCGCTCCGTGAACCTAAGCTTCTCCAGGGTGTCGGCGAGGATGACGACGCACTCGCCATCGCCGTCGGCGAACGCGGTGCCAATCGCGTCGTTGAGCCGGGCGCCGACTTCGTCCGATAAAACGAGGCGATCGACGACGAC
>JBPCJP010000169.1:0-3748 GCA_051005175.1 Gemmatimonadaceae bacterium
AATCGACTACTTCGAGAACAGCCGCCGGGCGACCTACGTCCAGAGGGAATACGCAATCCGAAACCCGCGGCGGTTCGCAGGGTATGGAGAGAACTGCTGGGGCGTGAGCGCGAGCACTGGTCCCGGCTGCGATGGATTTCATGGTTACCGGGCGAGGGGAGTCCCGTACGGCCCTGACGATGGCACGATCGCTCCGTGGACGACCGCGGCGTCACTTCCGTTCGCTCCGGAGATAGTGCTTCCGGCACTGGCGTTCATGGACGAATCGATCGGCTCAGACAACGGACACGGACTCGGTGCGTGCTTCAACCGGACCTACGCAAGCGGCGCCTCCGGCGCTCACTGGACGGCTCCGGACTCGTTCGGCATCGATCAGGGCCCGGTCGTGATGATGCTCGAGAACTATCGGAGCGACCTGATATGGAGCCTGCTGAGACGCTCTCCGTACGTGAGGCGCGGGCTCGAGCGCGCCGGGTTCTCCGGCGGATGGCTGGAGGAAGCTCCGGAGGCATGAGTCTGCGCAGCGCGCTCGTGTTCGTTTCGCTGACGCTATGGTTGTCGGGCTGCATGGTCTCGCGCAAGCCGCCGTCGGCGCCGGTCACCAGGGCTGACGCCGCCTACTTTGGCCGCCACCAGCTCATGGTGCCGGTAGATGGCGTTGCGCCCCGAGACCTCCGGGACTCCTTCAACGCCCCCCGCAGCGGGGGAAGAATTCACGGGGCGATCGATATCCTCGCCCCCCGCGGAACCCCCGTCGTTGCTGCGATCGACGGACACGTCTTGCGGCTGGCGCAGAACTCGGCCGGAGGCATTACTGCCTACCTCGTAGATGACAGCCGGAAGTATGTGTACTATTACGCGCACATGAATCACTATTCGGACCGGGTAACCGAGGGCCTGAGAGTGAAACAGGGGTTCGTGATCGGGTATGTCGGAACCAGTGGAAATGCTCCGCCGGACGCGCCGCACCTTCATTTCCAGGCGATGCGAATGGCCGATGGCCAGCGCGACTGGTGGAACGGCACGCCTGTTGACATACGTACATTCATGGCGAAGACGGGGAAGGCCAGAAGATGAAGGGAAGCGAGAGAGCTGAGCTGAGGGCGGAAGCTCACCACCTGAGTGCCACGGTCCACGTTGGACAGCACGGCCTCTCTCCGACACTAATCGGCTCCCTCGACGATGCCCTGCGCACCCACGAGCTCGTCAAGGTGAAGCTGGGCAAAACGGTAGAGCTGTCGGCGAAGGAAGCAGCAGGCCAGCTCGCGGAGTCGACCGGATCGGAGGTGGTTCAGGTCATTGGAAGGACGGCGAGCTTTTACAGAAAGAATCCCGACCTGAAAAGAAAAAAAGGGGATCTTCCACCCTGGCGACGATAGCAGGCTGGTCCCCGCATTATGTTTATATCCGCCGTTCGGTTATCCGTTGAACGCCCCCTTATCACTATGACACTAGCGTAAGCGAACAACGATTTGCATATTCGTCACAAGTAAACCATTATTCAGGAATAGAGATGTCTCCACGTCCACGCACAGTTCACGACGACGCGATCCTCGACGCAGCCATCGGGGTTCTAGCCCAGATTGGCGCAGAGAAGATGACGCTCGCCGACGTCGGCTCAGCGGTCGGCCTCTCGGCCGCTACCCTCGTTCAGAGGTTCGGGTCGAAGCGGGCGCTGATGCTCGCCCTCCTCCGTCATTTCACCGGTGACGTGGATTCCCGCTTCAATGCCGCGATCGCCAGCCACGAGTCTCCTCTTGACGCCCTCTTCGCTTCAGCGACGAGCAGGCCCGGATCGTTCCACGGCAACATCGGCCTCGGTAATCGCCTCTCCTTCTATCTCTCGCAGCTCGACGATCCCGAGTTCCGCGATGTCGCACTCGAGAATGGGCGCCGGGCTGTCGAGGGCTTCAGGAAGCTCCTCGAGGCAGCGATAGAGGCAGGCGAGCTGACGGTTGGATACACAGATACGGAGCAGCTGGCGGAGACGATCTACTCGATGGTGATGGGCTCGCTCCTTACATGGGCGGTTACCAACGACGGCACCTTTCAGGCAAAGATGCGTCGCGATCTCGACCTTCTGCTGCGACCCTTCCGTCGCGGCCCGCGCAAGGCGGCACCAACGGTGCCCGTGGAAGCGCGGGCGGCGGCCGGACTCTAGTAGCGGCGGTAGGTCATCCTCACACCCTGATCCTCGACGGTCAGGGTGCCTCCGTCCAGATACCCATAATATCGGCGTCCTCCTCTCTCGTCGAACGTCAGCTCTCCGTTGTAGTAGTCGTAGTAACCGTACGTCGACGTGGCTCTGGTGGTCGAGAAGCCGTTGACAGTCTCCCTGACGATCCCCGCTTCTGTATAAGTCCCGTTCTCCTCGAACGTGAAGTTCGCGTTGAGGACCTCGATCCGATAACCCGGCTCCTGATAAAGCACGGCCGGAATGCGATTTCCATTCACTGAAATAAGCTCGTAGGTCGAGTTGAGTCTCCCGGCATTCGCAATTGCATCTATGGCGCTGCAGCTCGAGAGAATGGCGACTGCGGCGAGCGTAAAGCTCATCTGCCAGACCTTTCTCATTGTCGTCTCCGTGTAAGGGCGACCCCGACGCGGAGCCGCCTTCCGTGAGATACCCTCGGCAGTTCCTTTTGTGCTGCTGGCGGGAAGTGGCCAGTCCGCGTATCGTGAGAGACGATGATTGGAGGGAACCCTGGGAGCTGAAGCAGCCGTCGCAGTAATGCGCCGCAAGGAGAGGGAGCTCCGCCGAGTGTTTCACGATGCCGGAGCGCTCGACCCTTCGACCGCGCGGTCCCTCGCCGACATGGGAATCGAGGAAACCAGGGCATTGCGCCGCCTCGAGCGCCAGGAGGTGGTGCGGGAATCCTCTCCGGGGTGCCACTACTTCGACGAGGAAGTCTGGCTCGCCGTGCGTGCGACACGGTTAAGGATGGCAATCATGCTCTTCTCGGCAGTCGCATTGACCGCGCTCGTCGGATTGTACGCGGTCGCGGGGAGCCGCTGAGCGCGCAGTTGATATTCAAACTGCGGGGTCTATTTTTCGCATACGAAACCGTCGTACCCCACGAGCCGAACCAATGCCCTACATCATAACCGAAGCCTGCAAGGACACGAAGGACAGAGCCTGCGTCGATGTCTGTCCCGTCGACTGCATATATGAAGGGCCGGAGCAGCTCTACATTCATCCCGACGAGTGCATCGATTGCGGTGCCTGCGAGCCCGAATGCCCCGTTACCGCGATCTTCCCCGAAGAAGACGTCCCCGCGAACCTCAAGGACTACATCGAGCTGAATCGCGAAGTGTTCAAGGGACCAAATCCACCGGGCCGACCCAGCCGCTAGCGGGCTCTCCCGCCGGGCGGCGGCTCAGCTGCGGTTCAGATAATCCTTGACGATGAAGGCGATGACCAGTGCGGCGTACTGAAGGAACGTGCTGATCTCGCTGCGCGCCGCCTGCCGCCAGTCGTGGGGCCCGCGCACCGGCTTGTCAGGCTTCACCGGTAACCAGCGCGGCGTGCAGTTCTTGTAGTTGAGATACTCGCGCCCGAACGTCGTCTCGAGAACGCCCTCCTCGTACCTGACTATGAAGCTGTACTCGGCCGCGAACAGGAGGACGGCGAACGGAAGGAACCAGGTGACGCCGGAGATGACGACAAAACCCATCCAGACGAGAAAATTTCCGTTGTAGAGGGGGTTGCGGCTCCACGAGAATATCCCGTAGGTCACGAGACGGCCGA
>JBPCJP010000170.1:0-4061 GCA_051005175.1 Gemmatimonadaceae bacterium
CTAGAATGAGCCAGCTCCCGACGAATCCAATTCTTGCCGCGCTGCCGAGCCATCTCGGTAATCGGCGTATATCAGCAGGATTAACCGTCGATGCTGCCTCGCGCCCACGCCGTACCATGACCACCCCAATGCAACGATCCCTAACCAACTCTTGACACCAGCCCAGTCATATCAACGCCATAGCTAAGTGGCGCAGGGCTGCACCGGCGCCAGCCGAAGCCACTGCACCCAACGACAACTGAAAAGCCGAAAAATGCAGGTCCCTGCGTCTACTTCAGCGCCTTGCTGGGCGCACCGCTGCGGGAAGCACGAGGTGAGACCTTTCCGAATGCAGGAGTGCCGGGGCACGCCACGGCGGATACGCGGATATCCGCCGGAGCGCGGCACTCGATCACATGGGCAAGGGCGCGATCACGTTGGCGTGACGCGCCCAGAGGCGCCAAGTACCCGCTTCATTTTTCCAGATGTTGGTGAAGCGTCGCTGCACCGTCTGACCAGCGCGGGGCGCGTTGCCGATCGGCTTCACTGTCTCGCCGCCCATGACGATGGCGATGTCGCCGTCGATGCGGATACTTTCGATGGTTGTCTCGTATGAGGAATAGTGCGCCACCCCGCGCCGGAAGATCTCGAGCACAGCGTTCCGGTTCGGTGCGACCGGGTTCCCCGGGTTGTTTACCATGAGCTGCTCGGACCAGATGTCCTCGAGCGCTCTGTAGTCCCGGTTGAGCGCCGCCATTCGATTCTGCTCTTCGCGAGCGCGGATGGGCGCCTCCTCGACCAGAGCGGATGCCTTGAATCAGCCTTTCGGGGAACGGGTACTGGCCCCGGCGATCAGGTGGGCGGCTTGCCGGGCAGGAACCCGGTATCGTCCCAGGTCACAGGATCGTGTTGTTCCGCAATGGGGTCTACAGAGGTGTTATGAAAGTGCGCGATGAACCAGGTGTTGTCGCTTTTTACCAGGGTGAACGACCCTCTGGTCTTCAACTCCGGAATCTGTTCTCCGGTTGGCGCAGTAACAGGGCCAAATTTCATTGTCGCCACAGCTACGACTACGCCGGGAGCGATGCTTCGGATCACTGTGGATTCGATGCTTATTCGCGTCTGAGAAAAGATGGTTCGATGGATCGTATCGTGCCCTTTGTACACAGTGGCGTTTCCGCGCCAGTGGTTCCCCGTGATGTTGATCCATTCGACCCCTTCCGCGTTCAGCTCGTGCATTGCCTTCATGTCGTGGCGGTTCCACGTATTCGCGAACTCGCTGATGACGTCCCGAACTGCTGCCTCATCCCCTGGAGCCAGCGCCCCCGTCAGAGTTCCTGTTCCCATGGTTGAGCCTTCCGGAAAGTTGTGAAAGTGACGAACGGCGGGGCGTTCACCCGCTGTGGAGGATACGCGCGGAGCATGGAGGAGCGATAGTAAAAATGCGACGTTCGGTATAGCGTCACTGAAAGGTGTACGAGCGGGTGCTCATCGCATAGGCAGTGCGGAACTCGGGAACGGTTTCGAGTCGGGCGATGATACGGGAGGGAGTGTCTCCAGCCAGTTCGTGAAAGTCGTGGACCATGTGCATCTGATCGTGGTAGCCCAGCTCATACGCGATCGCGGTCCATGTACGATCGGGCAAACACAGCTTGTGGTCGAGCGCAGCATTGAAGCGTATAATCCGAGCATACAGCTTGGGCGAAACGCCGACCTGTGTGAGAAACCGCCGTCCGAACTGTCTCCGCGTCAAAAAGGAACGGGCGGCCATCTCTACCACCCCGCCACGACCGTGGTCTGCGAAGAGCCAGTTGGCCGTGATACCAACCGGGTCCAAAGCACTGGCGTCCTGCAGCCGGTCGATCAGGAGTTGTTCGACCAGCCGGATCCGGGTGCTGAAGCTTCGGGTGTCCGCCATCTGCTGCCAAAGGGTGTGAAACTCCTTCCCGAGCACAGCATATGCGTCGTAGGTTGAGTTGGTGAGCTCCGCCATGGGAATCCCGAAGAGATGGTGGAATCCGGGGGGTTGAAAATGGATCGTGAACGCGTCGATGGTCCCGAGGACGGAGAAATCCAGCCGATGGTTGGTTTGGGGTCCGACGACAACAATAGGCGGGGAGGTATCACTGCGATCAGATCCACGCAGGTGTACGCGGTATGGATCGCCAAAAAAGAAGGTCACAACCTGCTTCGGGCGCGCAACCAAGGGGACGACCAGTGGAGCTTTGTCGACCCGGCCCTCGCTTTGGCCGTAGCACCACACAACACTCCGCAGCATCACATTCGGGTTCGCAAGTCGCGTTCGCAGCATCCTTATAACCTACCCCTGAGTACGACCTGAAGTATCCGAGGAGAATATGATTGCAGCTTAACCTTTAAGTTCTGCTGCAAGCACATCTAAATAGTCGCGAGCGAAGTGAGCTACAGAACAGTGATTGACAGCAGCAACGTTTGTTAGGGGCTGATGGATTGACGTTGTCGCGGGCATCATCATTCGATCCGGACTAGAGAAAGCCGCCAGTCACGATCCGGAAGGAAAGGTGGATTCTTGAATATGAAACGCAGCGTCCGGCATCGGCGCGATTGTCGTGATCGCCATAGCGGTGGGAGTCGCAGGGATCTTCGTGGAGCATGACGGAATAAGACTCGGCGTCGCGCTCCTCGTTCTCGCGCTTCTATTCAGGCTCCCGGAGCTTGCTCTGGCCGGGCTTCCGATCTTCTCGTTCTCGTGGTGCGGGCCACGTTTCCTGAAGCTGAGACACCAGCGTCAGAGCCCGCGCGGGCCCGGTGCACCGGCCTAAAACTTCAGGGGGTTGAGGAGACCCGTGACAAAAACAGCGAGACCGGTGAGGAAGTACGCCCTGGAACTTCCGATTTTAACCTAGAAAGAGCTTGCTGGAAGTCCGGCTCGGCGGCTGGCCCCGCGCCGCGATCCGTCACCGGTCTCACCGTTCCTCACTAGTCTCACAAACCCCCCGGGGTTCCGCCCTTGCCGATTGCCTCAACCCACCGCGACAGAAACTGATTCGCCTGGAACCCATCGAGCACCCGGTGATCGATGGTGAGCGACACATAACACATCGGCTTGACCGTGACATCGTCCCCAATGTCTGATGCCGCGACCACACGCCTCTCGAGTTTCCCGATCCCAAGAATCGCCGATTGCGGCTGATTGATAATTATCGGCGTCGCGACGAGACTCCCGCTCACTCCATGATTCGAGATTGTGAAAGTCCCGTTCTGGACATCGCGCGCCTCAAGTGAACCGCTTCGCGCACGCTCGGTGAGATCCTGAAGCCTCTCCGCGATTCCCGCGAGATCGAGCTCCTGCGCCTTCATTATCACCGGGACTATCAGTCCACCCGAACCGAGCGCTGTGGCAACTCCGATGTTCGCGTCATCGAACATCTCGAGAGCGTCATCATGCCAGCGGCTGTTCGCTTCGGGAACTGCCTTCAGTGCCTCGACTGTCGCACGGATGAAATACGCGGTGTACGTGAGCTTGATCCCCCGCGATTCCATCTCACCCTTTCTCGCATCGCGATCGGTAATTAAGGCCGAGAGGTCTGCCTCGAAAACGCTCGTGACGTGCGGGGCCGTTGCGACACTGTTGGACATGTGCTGCGCGATGCTCCTGCGCATCTGCGTGTGCGGCACCCGCTTTCCCGTCATCTCAGACGACTTCTTTTCCGCCCCGCCCGAGCTGATGTGACGCTCGACATCCTCGTGTGTGATACGGCCGCCCTTTCCGGTTCCGGAGATCTGCACCGCGTCGAGGTTGTGTTCCTTGAGAAGCCGCCTCACCGCAGGGCTCAAGTCACCTGATCCGCCCGCAGATCCAGCCGCGACTGGCTTCGCTCCACCATCAGCCTGCGGCGACGGCTTCGGCGGCGCTTCCGCTTCGGCTCCTTCGATTCCCGAGACGTCGATTCTCCCGAGAACCTCGCCGGGCTCCACCTGCTCGCCATCTGCCTTGAGGATCGCCGCCAGCCTCCCCGTGGCCGGCGCGGCAACCTCCATGTTCACCTTGTCGGTGCTTATCTCGAGAAGCGGTTCATTTGCGGTGACGGTATCGCCGACAG
>JBPCJP010000171.1:0-85816 GCA_051005175.1 Gemmatimonadaceae bacterium
CAACGCGACGGCGCGCCAGTGGTATGGCGACTTTCTCTACGCCACCGGCCGCCTCGATGAATCGATCGTCGAGCTGCAGAGGGCAGCGGATCTCGACCCGTATTCACCCGTGATGCGGAACGACCTCGGAGCGACCCTGGGCATCGCTGGACGCTGGGCCGAGGGCCTCAGGGAGATGGAGCGGGCCGTCGAGCTGGACAGCTCGTTGATATGGGCACGTGGAAACCTCGCCGTGGCACTCGCCCGCCAGGGGCACCTGGACTCCGCGGAAAAACTCGCGGCCGAGGCGGGCGAGTTCGCTCCGTACGCAAGGATCATGATACTTCTGGGCGCGAAGCGTTTCGAAGAGGCAGCGGATCTGGGGCGCGGGTTAACGGCGTCACGTCCGGAGGCCTTCAACTCGGATGTGTTCATTGTCGGTTACGCGGCGAGGATGAACGCCGACTCGACGATCTACTGGCTGAACCGAGCGGTAGACCTGCGGGACGGATTTCTGTTTGCCCCGAGCATACCATGCCATCCGCTTTTCGAGTTCATCCAGAATGACCGGCGTTTCATCGCCACGCTGACGCGCATGAAGGTAAGGCGCTGCAGTAGATCCTGAATGCCATAGTGGAATCCGACACGCGACCTTGACAGCCTGAAGCCGCGCCAGTATGGTTGTCGACTCATCAAGTCATAAGATGACTTTATGAGTCGGACAATTCAGTCTCAGGACATACGTGGCCATTCAATTTCAATCCGTGCTTCGCCAGAGCCTCTCTGACGAAATCGCGCAGAAAATCACACGGATGATCAAGTCCGGAGGGTTTCAGCCGGCCGCGCGCCTTCCAGCGATAACGGACATGGCCCGCCAGTTCGGCGTCGGCTCGCCGACGTTGCGAGAGGCCCTCAAGAAACTCGAGGTTGTGGGAGTTGTCGATATTCGGCACGGGTCAGGCGTTTACGTCGGCAGGACACCCGACTCGTTTCTGATCAGCAATCCCGTCTTCCGGGACGCGCCGTCCCGGAAGACCCTCCTCGACCTCATTGATTCGCGGATTCCCGTAGAAATGCGGACGGCCGCCCTGGCCGCAGCCAACGGCACGGACGAACACCTCGCGGAGATGGAGCGGCTGCTCACCCGGGCCGGAGAGAGTCTGCACGACGGCGAGCTGCTGAATCAGGTGAACCTCGCGTTCCACCGGCAAATTGCGCTCGCCTCCGGGAACACTGTCATGCATCAGATTCTAGAGGTTCTGTCGAGTCTGTTCCGGCAGGAGCAACGCGTGATCCTCGACATCAAGGGCAACCGCGGTGAGGACCACGCTGAGCATGTTGCAATATTTGACGCGTTGAGACAGCATGACGCCACACTGGCGACATCGCGCATGCAGGAGCATCTCGAACGCGTCCGCGAAGTCCTCATGGGATGGGACGAACAGGAGATTCCCGCTCAGTGAGATTTCCCGGCGGAACGAGGCTGGCGGCACTGGCTCTGGTTTACTTCTCCGCCAGCGCACTGCCTGTCAGTGCTGCGTGGGCGCAGGAACCCCGGTTCACCCTGGTGAACAATCACGAGATCTCGTTCAAGGGTGCACTCGAAACTCCCCTCAATCTGCCGGACGGCAGTTACCGCGGCCACCTCGCGATCGCTCAACTGAACAATGGAAAGGCCCGAATTTTTGCGACACTCGGTGCCGGAGCCAGAGTTGACCTGACACGCTACGGCAGGACAGATGATGCGGCTCTTCGCGGCCCGCTAGGGATAACGTCCCAGGCGGGCCGTCTTCTCATGCAGTGGAATGGCAGCGAGGTAGCGTCGGTCGATCTCGGACTTGCCGTGATTCCCGGCAAATCGGGGACTGTAGATAGCGCCGTTGCCGAATTCGTTCCCCTCCCGGTGAAATGGATTCCGAACTCCGACGGGACGTTGAGTGGCACGGCACAGGCGAACGGATACAGCATCGCCCTTTCCGCTTCGCCATTCGGCGGTGGGATGCTGGACCTCCGCGCCCGAGTGACAAATTCCGCCAGCACGGCTCCCGGGTATCTCGCGCTCGTGAGGCGCATCGTAACGCCGGGGACAGCTCAGGCCCGGCTGAGATTCAACGGGCGCGAGATGAAAGGTGGCGATTCCCCGGATATCTGGGATCGGGACTTCTGGTACACCCGGGGAGTGGACTGGCTGAGCTGGAAAGCGCGGGGACTGTCGCTGCTTTCGGTGAATGGATTCTCTCCAGCGCCGACCATCATGCGCGACACGACCTGGGCTGAAGCAAGCCACTTCTACGTGTGGGAGCGGACTCGGCAGCAAGGCGACACGTCGTGGCTGATATCGGAGATCGCGGGGCCGAACGCCGAGCAGGCGAAGTCCAGATACATGCCGGTCACTCCGTATGCGGCGCTCCATCAGAACGACACCGTGTCGCTCAAATGGAGACTGGCGATTGAACGCGAGCCGACCAGCGCATGGCCGGAGGTCCAGCTTCGAGTCTTTGCCGGATACCGGACTACAACCCTTGAGCAATCGGCTCCTACCGTTGAGCTCGGAGTGTCGAGTGTTTCGTTCGGGACGAGCTATTTCCCGTACTCCACTCTCGCTGAGAACTTCGATTACTACCGCACACCCGGCCTGAATTCGGAAGCATTCTGGCCGATCTCCCCGCTGATGTGGAGCGGATGGAGAGCGTTCGAGCCACGAATGCGCAGCGACCTCCACATCGTTCGCGCGATGGGTTTCGAGAGCGTCCGCCTTCACCACCTCGAGCTGCTGCAGACGATAAAGCGCGAAGAAGCATTCGCATTTCTGGACTTTTTCACCCGCGAGGCGCGCTCACTCGGGCTCAGGATAGTAGTCGATTCAGAGGGGCCTGCAGAGTGGATTTCCAGCGTTCTGTCGAGATATCGGGATGACGTGAGCCGGGTGGAGCTGGAAAACGAAGTGCTGATAGGTGGCATCAAGCCGTCTGATCCAGCGAGATGGACCTCCCTCTACAATGCCGCAAAGAACGCAGCGCCAGCAGCCCAGGTGTTTTTCACTGGAGCGGGAAACAACGCGATGTTCGAGCGACTTCGCAGTCTCGGCGTCCCGTTTGACCGTGTGGGAGTTCACGCATACAAGCACGGTCCCCAATGGAAGGAAGCGTACTCGTCGCATATGCTCGGCACTGCCGGATATGCCAGCGAAATCGGCAAGCCGGTGACGCTGGGCGAGTTCAACTGGAAGGACCTCACTCGAATGTCTCCCGAGAAACGCGTTGGTGAAGTGAGGGAGATCTATAAATACGTCCTCGCGCCGCGCGCAATTCCGGAGCTGTTCCAGTTTCAGTTCCAGGAATCGCTGACGTTCAACCCGTCGGTGTCGGGCAGCGCCAGCCGGCACTATGAGCCGCTGAGCCAGGACCGCCGGCCAAAGCCTGAAGGTCTGGAGCTGATGAAGATCATTCGTGAATACGGGTCGCCGTCTGCGCCGATGAATGAGCTTCCGATATCGGTGACGGAGATCCGGTTCGCCGGCAATGCCGCAAGTGCAGCGTTCACGATGAAGAATGCAACTGCGCGAACCCTGCGCGTTGTGGTCGAGGCAATGGCGTTCGACGGTCTTGGATCAAGGTTGCAGTCACCCGGCCGCGTGACGCTTCGTCCGGGCGCGACTTACAATGGTCGCGTCGCACTCGGACTTACCGGCGAGAAGCGAATTGGCACTTATCACCATTTCATCAGGGCTGGCTACGAAAACCGGCAGTCGATCGGATGGGGCATTGCTTCGAAGCCGGGTTCGCCGCAATTCTCGCCGGAGTCTCCGCTTGGTGACAGGGTTCTCTATCCACAAGGTGTTGGCGTAGTAAACCGGATAGACTGGAACCGTCCCACTGCGGTCGCATACGGAGAGAAAGCAAGCGTTCTGGAACTCGAAAGCGCATACCAGCTTGCGACGACTCTTCAGTCGGCCACAGGCCGGCCCGTACGGGTTTCCTCGATAGCCGACGTTCCCGATTCAATAAGTCGCCGAGGGCTGGTTCTGCTCGTCGGGACCACCTCTTCAAACACAATGGTCCCGGCGTTCACGCTCACCGGGACACCGGGGTCGCGCCCCGGAGCTGGACTTGTCTGGCTCAACAGCGCGAACGGACGCGAGTCGCTCGTGCTGAGCGGGCCTGACGCGAAAGCGGTTCAGGCGGCAGTGGTGGAGCTCGTGCTTCGCTACTGGCCCAGCGCAAAAGACGCGACGATGCGGCTCACCGGGATGGAGCCCGGAGCCGCGCTAGGTCACCGCGCCAGCGGTGAAGCAGTGGATCCTCCATGAAACAGAGTCATTCAACCTTTATGACGCGAGAGACAGGTATGAGACGTTCACGTGTGAGAAACCCGGGCGCAGTTGCGATGCTGATTGGCCTCATGCTCGCAACCCCAGCGGCGGCGCAGCAGACAACCGTCCGTGGCACGGTCGTCGGCGCGGATGACAGCGGACCAGTGGCATCGGCGAGTGTCGTGGTGCAGGGCACCGGCACGGGAACACTGACCAACGAGAATGGAGTCTTCTCCATCCGCGTGCCAAGTACAGCGACGAACCTTGTAGTATCGCGGATCGGATATGTGCGACAGGTCGTGCCGCTCAACGGTCTCACCCAGATCGTCGTTCGCATGGTGCGTACAACTGTCGCCCTCTCCGACGTGGTCGTCGTCGGGTATGGCACCCAGGCCAGGAGCGACATCACGGGATCAGTGGCGAGTGTTGGCACCGAACGGCTCGAGGAAAAACCAAACGTGTCAATCTCGCAGGCAATCGAGGGAGCCACTGCCGGCGTGACGGTGACGACGACCAATGCTGGCGCCGAGCCACGCCTCGACATCCAGGTTCGCGGGCGCAACTCGATTTCCGCGAGCACCGCGCCTCTCGTGGTGGTGGATGGCATTCCATACAACGGAAACCTCGCCGAGATAAACCCATCCGATATCGCGTCCATTGAAATCCTGAAGGACGCTTCGGCGACCGCGATCTACGGATCGAGAGG
Organism: Gemmatimonadaceae bacterium; assembly: GCA_051005175.1. Classification (GTDB taxonomy): domain Bacteria; phylum Gemmatimonadota; class Gemmatimonadetes; order Gemmatimonadales; family Gemmatimonadaceae; genus UBA4720. The sequence continues at coordinate 4,998 of JBPCJP010000171.1, forward strand.
TTCGAATGGAGTCTTGCTGGTGACGTCGAAGAAGGGAATCAACGGGAAGCCGATTCTCACGTACAGCGCCTATACCGGAACGCAACGCATCTCGAACCTGCCGACGCTGATGAATGCCCAGCAATTCGCGGAGTTCAAGTGTGTCCGAATCAGAACGAGCCCGACGCAGGATTGCAATTCGACATTGACGGCGACCGAACTCCAGGGGCTCGCCAACGGTACGGACACGGATTGGGAGCGTATCGGAACCCGCGACGGCCGTCAGATGCAGCACGACTTCTCCGTGAGCGGCGGGAGCGACGATACCCGTTACTACCTTGGCGGATCGCTGTTGAACGTGGATGGCGTGGCCAGGAACGACCAGTTCGACAGGGTGACAGTCAGGCTCAATCTGGACCAGACGCTGAAGTCATGGCTCAAGGTGGGAACGAATACGCAGGTATCGAGAACGAATCGCGACGGCATGCCGGTGAACTTCACAACTGCCTTCTTCTCCAATCCACTCATCTCTCCATACGACGCGAACGGAAATGTCGTGCTCGTTCCATGGCCTGAAGATCCGATCACGAACAACGCGCTCGAGAACCTCAGCGTCATCGATAACAATCGCACGCGGCGCCTCTTCACGAGCAACTACCTTCGGCTGCGCATTCCACAGATTGACGGGCTTAGCTTCACGGTGAATGCCGGACTCGACCTCGCCAATCAGGACGTGGGCACTTACTTCGGAAGAGACACGCAGACAGGTCTCACCAGCGGGGGCCAGTCTGTCGTCAGCAACGTCCGGCGGAACGACTGGACCGTAGAGAACATCCTCGGCTACAACCGCGTGTTCGGTCGCCATTCGATCGACCTTCTGGCTCTCGCGAGCGAGCAGTCCAACGACCTCGAGCAGGACGGAGTGAGGGGGCAGGGCTATCCAAACGACGTATTGAACTACCGGTCCACGCTGCCGCTGCTTGCCGTGCCGACATCGTCGGTAATCGAGTCAAAGCTTCTGTCCCAGATGGGACGCCTCAATTACGGGTACGACGGTCGCTACCTGGTGACTCTCACGTCACGCCGCGACGGTTACTCCGGCTTCGGTCGCAACAACAAGTACGGTGTATTTCCTTCGGTGGCTCTGGGATGGAATGTGTCGAACGAGAGTTTCTTTCCATGGAAGACATCGGTGGACGCATTGAAGCTCAGAGCCTCATACGGAAGGCATGGTAACCAGGCAATCCGGCCCTATCGCACGCTTTCGCAGCTCGACGACAGGTCCTACCTGAACGGAGATTCGCCCGCACCGGGATACATTCCCGTATCGCTCGGAAACCCCGACCTCAAGTGGGAGACCACCCTCTCGCGAAACATCGGCATGGACCTTAGTCTCTGGCGCGGCCGTATCAACGCGACCCTCGAGGCATACAGGTCCAACACCAGCGACCTGCTGCTCAGCCGTTCGATTTCATCTGTTCACGGAATCGATTCAGTCACGCAGAACATCGGCAAGACGTCGAACAAGGGTTTCGAGCTTCAGCTGGGCACGGTGAACGTGAGCCGCGGGAGTTTTCGATGGGGCACAGACCTCAACTTCGCGATGAACAGGAACAAGATCGTCGATCTCTATGGCGACCAGACGGATGACATCGGAAGCGGCTGGTTTATCGGAATGCCCATTGACGTCAACTACGGATACAAGTTCGCCGGAATATTTCAGGAAGGCGATGACATAAAGAACAGCGCGCAGCCGACCGCCCTTCCGGGTTACGTGCGGGTAGTGGACGTCAACGGCGACGGGAAGATCGATCCGCTCGACCGCACCTTCATCGGAAGTCTACAGCCGAAGTACACTGCCGGTCTCACCAATACGGTCAGGTTCAGTCGTTTCACGCTGAGCGCATTCGTCAATACAGTGCAGGGAGTGACGCGCTCCAACCAGCTGCTCGGGACCAACCAGGTTTTCACCGACGTCCGGCGGAACACTGTGTTCCGGACCTATTGGACACCTCAGACGCCGATCAACAACTATCCGTCCAACAGCAATTCAAGCAACCCACTGGCCGTGCCGTTCTATGAGGACGCGAGTTTCATCCGGCTGAAGGATGTGTCGCTGTCATACGACCTGCCGACTGGAGTCGCCCGGCGACTCGGAGGAGAATCGCTGCGGCTATATGTGAATGGACGCAACCTGTGGACGAAAACGGAGTGGACGGGTCTCGATCCCGAACTCACGTCGCAACGCAACATTCCGCTGGAAAAAATTGTCACCGGCGGCATCACGGTGAGGTTCTAGATCCATGACTACTTACAGGGATTTCTCCATGAAGAAGGCTATGCGCCAGCACGTGGTGTTCACACTGGCCGGTCTCGCGGCCCTACTGGCAGGCCCGGTTGCATGCAACAGCGACGAGATACTGACTGAACATCCGAAGGACATCATCGTCGCGGACAACCTGTACACAAACCTCGCCGGCTTCGAGGCAGGGTTGAATGCGCTCTACTTCCAAGTGCGGCGCGAGCGAAATGGACAGTCGAATGACGCGAACAACATTCTCGCTACCGCTTACTCGATTGGGACTGACAACGGCTTCGGACTTTACCTATCGCCGCCGGAGCGGCTGTTCTCTGAGTTCGGCGTCCAGAACAATCCGCAGAACGGGTTCACGAACAGCTTCTGGACCTTGATGTACCAGACAATCAATGCCGCTAACACGATTATTAATCGAGCCGAGAACCCCGCTGTGCAGTGGTCCGCGGCGGACAAGGCCCGAGTTGTTGGAGAAGCGAGGCTGATCCGCGCATGGGCATATCGTCATCTCACGTACCTGTGGGGCGACGTTCCGCTGAACCTCGTGGAGTCGTCGGGTGACAACATCCGTACTGACTGGGAGAGAACGCCGCGCGACTCGGTTCGAAAGGTGATCGTCAACGATCTCCTGTTTGCGGAAGCGAACCTGCCGGAGACTTCTACAAATCCCGGCAAGCTCACGAAGGCGGTCGCGCAGCATTATCTCGCGGAGATGTACCTCGCGCTCAACGACCCGGCGAAGGCGGAAGCAGCAGCGCAAGCTGTGATATCGAGCGGCCTCTACAGGCTGATAACCGCACGGTATGGCGTCAAGGCATCGCAGCCGGGCGTCGCGTTCATGGACCAGTTTGTGGACGGAAACGTCAATCGCAACCAGGGCAACACTGAAGTTCTCTGGGCCCTCCAGTACGCGCAGAACGTTCCGGGAGGTGGTGCGAGCATCATGCGCCGAAGCTGGGTCACCCGGTACGAGAGCAATCGAGGAGTGTCCATCTCGGCTGACAACGGTGGGCGTGGCATCGGACGTCTCGCGATTACCAACTATGGCCTGAACCTGTATCAGCCCAACGACGTTCGAGGTGGTCAGTATGCGATCAGGCGCTTCTACATCCTCAACAATCCTGCCAACCTCCTCGCTGGCAAGAAGCTGGGAGATACTCTGTTGACAGTGGCGGGAACGGAAAAAGTCAGTGATCCACTGCGGCCGAGCACGCGCAAATGGGACTGGACCGACCCGAACGACATTACCGGCGCGTCCCAGTACGGCGACCAGCCCTACATCCGTGTCGCCGAGACGTATCTGCTGCTGGCGGAAGCGCAGTTGAAGAGAGGCAATGCGGCGGCCGCATCGGCAACCATCAACGTGCTCCGGGCGCGCGCCGGCGCGACACCAATAACTGCCGGTGACGTCACGATGACTTTCATTCTCGACGAACGCTCGCGTGAGCTGGTGACCGAGGAGCAACGCCGCTACACGCTGATACGAACCGGTACCTGGCTGGCACGCGTGAAGTTGTACAACAAGCTGGCGGCACCAGTGGTGCAGGCGCGCGATTCGGTGCTGCCGATTCCCCAGGCGGTGATCGATGCGAACCTCACCAAGCCGATGCCACAGAATCCCGGATACTGATCGCGGGGACTGACTGCAAGGTGAAGACATCATGAACGGCCGGACAGCTTTGATGGCCGTTCTGGCCGGCATGGCGGTGCTCGCATGCGGGGAGATGGCTCAGGCCCAGAGCCTTCGGCAACAGGCGCCGTTCAATGATGGATGGCTCTATCGCGCAGACGGCTTGAACCTCGCCGAGAGGCCGGCGATGCCCGACAGCGACTGGAAGGCGGTGTCACTGCCGCATACGTGGAACGCGTCCGATCCATTCGACGACGTGCCGAGCTACCGGCGCGGCGTTTCGTGGTACAGAAAGCATTTCGCACTCCCCGATGCCTTCCGTGGCAAGCTCATTTACGTGCGGTTCGAGGGCGTGAACCAGGTAGCTGACGTATTCGTGAACGGCGCATTCATCGGCCGGCACGTGGGTGGATACACATCGTTCACGATGGATATCACCCAGGCACTCAAGCCGGGCGAGAATCTCATCGCCGTACAGGTGGACAACAGCCACGATCCGTTCCTCCCGCCCCTCTCGGTGGGATTTGCTCTTTACGGAGGGATTTACCGGGACGTGTGGCTCATCGCGACTGACTCTGTCCACGTGACGATGACCGATCACGGATCGAGCGGGTTGTACGTGACGACTCCCGTTGTGTCTCCGGCGAGTGGCCAGGTATCGGTTCGCGGGAGTGCGCTGAACGAGACTTCTTTGGTAAGGCAGCTCCGGATCGTGAACAACCTGCAGGATGCGAGCGGAAAGACTGTCTCGTCCGTGACGACAAATATCGAAGCGCAGCCCGGCGTGACCTTCGACTGGACCCAGACGTTGCCCGCAATTCGTGCGCCTCGCCTCTGGTCACCCGATGATCCGTATCTGTACCGGGTGGTGACGGAGATACGTGAGGGGGGGCGGGTGAGAGATCGCGTCGAAAGCCCGCTCGGCTTTCGCTGGTTCTCTTTCGACCCCCAGGGCGGCTTCACGCTCAATGGGCAAAAGGTCCAGTTGAAAGGGACGAACCGGCACCAGGATTACCAGGGCCTTGGATCTGCGCTGAGCGACAGCCTCCACTTGCGCGACATGAAGTGGATCAAGGATATGGGCGCCAACTTCCTTCGGCTCGCCCACTATCCCCAGGATCCAGCCGTCCTCGCTGCTGCAGACACACTTGGCCTCCTGGTCTGGGAAGAGATTCCCGTCGTGAACTACATCACGCCGTCGGCAAGCTTCACCGACAACTCGACGGACATGCTCGTTGAAATGATCCGGCAGCACTTCAACCATCCCAGTGTGATCACCTGGGGAATCATGAACGAGGTGTATCTCTGGAGTCCTGAGGGGTTCCGCATCAGGAAGCAGACTGACACCGCTTACATGTCGAACGTGCTCGCGTTTACCCGACACCTCGACAGTGCTGCGCGAGCCGAGGATCCAACGCGGCCTGTTGCAATGGCTGTACACGGCAGCGACGACTACGATGCATCGGGAGTCTCCGGCGTCACCGCCCTGCTCGGCCAGAACATTTACAGCGGCTGGTATGGTGGTGTGTTCGAGGATTTCGGGAAGCAGCTGGACCGGCGGCACGCAGTGCATCCGCGGGAAGTGATTCTCGTGAGCGAGTATGGTGCAGAGGACGACTATCGCGTCAATTCGCTGGAGCCGAGTCGTTTCGACTTCAGCGGGACATGGATGCGGCGTTATCACGAGTCCTATATCCGCCAGATAAACGCCCGGCCGTGGCTCGGAGGAACGGCGGTTTGGAGCCAGTTCGATTTCTCGCAGCCTGAAACAGGCGGTTCCATTCCCTACATGAACCAGAAGGGCCTTCAGCAGTGGGACCGTACGCCCAAGGACGCATACTACCTGTACAAGGCCAACTGGAATCCCATGCCCATGGTTTACATCGCTAGCCGGGGATGGTCACGGAGAACCGGTGACGCCTCCCTGCCCCAGCCGGTAGATGTCTACTCCAATCAGCCACGAGTAGAACTGTTTCTCAACGGCAGGTCCCTCGGGGTGAAGGCGCCTGACGATGTTCATCGTGCCACATGGGACGTCACGTTTTCGGCTGGAGCTAATCGCATCGTCGCGCGTGCGGTGGGCAGGAAGGCGCCCGCAGACAGCATGCGGGTAGACTTCGCGGCTCGTGCCGCGCGTCTGTCAGATGCATCACTGCCCTTTCGGGAAATCGGCGTGAATGCCGGTGGAAGGGCGCAATACGCGGAACCCAGTGGGATCGTGTGGGAAGGTGACCAGACATACATCCCGGGTGCATTCGGACATGCAGATGGTAAAGAGCGGATGTTCGACAAGGACCTTCCAATCAAGGATTCGAGGGACACTCCGCTGTTTTTCACGTACCTCTCCGGATTGGCCAGCTACAGGTTCGACGTGCCCGACGGTGACTATGAGGTCGAGCTTCTCCTGGCGGAGCCTGAAGCATTGCCGGGCAAGCGGGTGTTTTCCGCCAGCGCGAATGGAGTGGAAATCTTCCGGAATCTCGATCTCGCTGCCATGCACGGCATTGCACGCGCAACCTCGTTTCGCGCCAAGGTTGTCGCCGCTGGCAGCCTGGGCCTCGATGTACGGTTCTCCGCGTCGCGAGGTGAGACAATCCTGAATGCCATTCGCGTGAGGAAATTGTAGATGCGCTATCGCGGTTTCATGGTGGCAACTGCTCTTGCTCTGGCGTCGGTGGGAAGTGGAGGAGCGCAGGTGTCATCTGCAACGCCTCGCCTGCTCGCCTTTGCCGACACCAGCAGCGTAAGAATAGAGCTGGCGTCTCCTGCACCACGTTCGCTTGATGGGGCGGTAATCAACGGCTCGATTGTCAGCGTCAGCGATTCATCCGTGCTCTGGTCTGGAGAGCTCGGAAAGCTTGCGGTCGGGCCGGACGGTATCGGCCGGCTCACTCGCAGCCTCAGGGGTCTGCGGCCAATGCGTTGGAGCCCACAGTCTCCATCACTCTATGTACTCTCCGCGAGTGCAAGGGCGAGTGCGAATACCGGGTCCGGCGTGGCCGAGCGGATTCGTTTCGGCTTCAGGTCGATGAGCACGTCCGACGGCAAACTTCTGCTGAACGGGCGACCCGTTTTCCTGAAGGGAAACGCGATCAACCCGCCTGAGAGAAACATTCCTGATTCCCTGGAGGAGAACCGTCGCTTCGTCGAACCGTACGTGCGCTACCTGAAAAGCGTAGGGGTCAACATCATCCGGTTGACCCGTCACTCGCAGGTCTGGTTCGACGTCTGCGACGAGCTTGGGATGATGCTGTTTCAGGGAAACTACGGCACGCCGCAGGGAGGCAGGCCCACGCAGGCACCCACGCGCCCGCTCGGGGAGAGCGTCGACTGGTACCGTAAGGACGTGCTCGGGCCGCTCGTCAACCATCCCAGCGTTGTTGTCTATGTGCTGACGAATGAACAGGCAGACGCAGAGATCAACTACCTGAACACCGGGGCTGAGGGAGTCAATCGGTTCCTGCGCGCGATGTACGACTCGTTGCAGAAGTGGGATGACAACCGGCTCTACATCGCGAATGCAGGGTACGGTTTCGGCAGGGCGGGAGATATCTGCGACCTGCATCGCTACTGGGGCTGGTACTACAACTCCTTCCTCAGTTTCTACACCATGCGTGACCCGAAAATCTGCTGGCGCAGGAACATGGTTCAGCCCATGACGATGACGGAGAACGTCGGCAACTATACGGGAGTGGATGGCAGGTTCAATCTCGTGCCGGCTACCAAGCAGCCTGATTCACAGTTGAACTGGACTGGTCACGCACCTCAGTCGGAGCAGGCGGAGCGAGCGCTCGGATATCAGGCCTGGATGGCGAAGCAGGCCATCGAGATTTATCGGCGAAGTCGCGAGCAGAACCCCAACCTGGCAGGTCTCACTCCTTTCACGATTGCTTTCCACAATTGGTGGGGAATCAGCGGCTTCGAGGACATGAAGCCGAAGCCCATCATGAGGCAGTACGCGATTTCGTACCAGCCTGTTCTGCTGAGCTGGGAGTCGTGGTCGCCCAATGCATACGCCGGCAGCACCATCAGCCCCGTTGCGCACATCGTGAATGACAGCGAGGACGGCAGTGATCTTCCACCGACCATGCTGCACTATTCGCTGGTGGGTCCCGACGGAAAAGCGCGTCTGAGCTCCCGCGTGGCGCTGGCGCCTGTTCCCTACTACGAAGCGTCGAGCAAGTCCATCGAGATTGCACTTCCCGCTGATCTCGCGATGGGGCGCTACACGTTGACCGGCCATGTCGTCCAGGGAAAGGATACGCTGTCGCGAAATGAGGTCGGTGTCTTCATTGCGCCGAAAGCATTCGGCACGCGTGCCTCGCTTCAGGTACAACTATATGATGACCCGGCTGGCAGGACTGCCCGTGCGCTACGTGCTATCGGTGTTGAGTCTACACCCGTCCGCTCGATTGCTTCACTCACACCTTCTGGTGGCCCGCTTGTAATCGGTGCCGAGGCGTGGAGCGACAGGCTTGACCACGAAACGGGCAGCCTGCGTTCCTTCATCGCACGTGGCGGCCGGGTGCTGATTCTCCACCAGAAGCCGGAGAAGTTCAACGGGCGCTGGATGCCCGCGCCGATACGGCTCCAGCCAGGCGAGCTCGATCATCCGCTGGTGTTCCCGGGCGGTCGTCCGTTCAGGAACGGCATTGCGGTGAATCCCGAGCGTCATTCGAATCCTGTGTTCGACGGCATTGATCGGGACATGATGTTTCTGTGGTCGGACTTCACGCGGTGGAACGAGGCCAAACCGGGATTCCCGCAGGTTTACCCGGTGTCGCAGGGCTTTGTCATCACCGATCCCAGCTCGATGGGACGAGTTGCTGTCCTCGCGAACTACGACCACGGACTTGAGGGTGTTGCGCTGGCCGAGATGTTCGATGGAAAGGGTTCCGTCATGTTGACCGGGCTCGACGTTGTAAACCGCGCGGGGCTCGACCCGGTATCAGACCGAATGCTGGCCAACATGATCCGGTACATGAGCTCGGACATGAGCGGGGTGAAGGATGCCCATCAGGCGGCACCGCTCATCGAGAAGAAGATCATGTGGGGAGACTATGAATCAGAGGCTGGGCTGCTGACCGGCATATACAGCGGGCTTCTGCTCAACACAGTTCCCGTCGTTCCCGCTGATCTGGAAAAGAAATACCCGATCAACGTGAGCGCGGAGGGTTATACCTTTGCCGGTGGAACCAGCGGATGGAACACGAAGCCGGCCATTCAGTACGTGCCCCGGGGACGAAGGGCTTTTGGACCATACACATTCAGCGCCGGCGGCTCGGTAGAGCTTGTGGACAAGGAGAGCAAGCTCGGTGAAGGCCGGGTGTGGGTGCGAGTGCCGCCGTCAAGAACAAGGATGCTGACGACGATATCCAATCCTGTCGCCGAAGCCCTCGCGATCGAGCTAATCGTTGACAGTGTCGTCACGAAGTCTTCGATTCCACCGAACTCCACCGTGACTGTCGAGACCGATATCAGGGGTAGCGACAAGGCTCACGAGATCACTTTCCGGGCCGACCGCCGGCTCGTACTTATCGAGACAGACTTCAGATGACCGGACCTTTCGACCTCGGCGGGCGTGTTGCTGTGGTAACCGGCGGTTACGGGGTGCTGGGCGGCAGCATCTCGGACGCGCTTTCACAGGCAGGAGCACGCGTTGCTGTCCTCGGTCGCAGCGATGAATCGGCCGCAGGCAAGGTTTCCGATCTTGGTGAGGCTGGAGGCGAGGCGATGGCTCTCGTCGCGGACGTTCTCGACGAAGGCCAGCTCCATAAAGCGCGGCAACTGGTAGTGGATGCATGGGGACGTGTGGACATTCTCGTGAATGCTGCCGGAGGAAACGTCGCGCGGGCGCGAACGGACACCACTTCAGTATTCGACGTGCCATCGGATGCGTTCGACGAGGTTGTCGCGCTCAATCTTCAGGGGACCATCAGGCCCTCGCTCGTGTTCGCCGAGGCGATGGCGGCACGGAAGCAGGGCGTGATAATCAATATCTCCTCGATGGCCGCGCAGCAGGCGATGACCGGCGTACCCGGATACTCGGTAGCGAAGGCCGGCATCGACGCATTCACTCGCTGGATGGCGATGGAAATGGCGCAGAAGCATGGAGACGGGATTCGCGTCAATGCGATCGCGCCCGGGTTCTTCATCACCTCGCAGAATCGGGGGGTGCTAGTCAATCCGGACGGAACGCCGACGGCCCGTGCACAGAAAATTCTTGCTAACACTCCGATGGGACGCTTTGGCAGACCTGAGGAGCTGAACGGAGCCATCCAGTGGCTCTGCAGCGACGCTTCGTCGTTTGTCACCGGCGCCGTCATTCCCATCGACGGCGGCTTCAGCATCTTCAGCGGCGTATGACGCGCATTCAAGCATTCACGAATCCCGGACACATATAGATGAAACTCGGACTCGGGCTTTACCGCGGTCTCCTGACTGAGGACAACTTCAACTTCGCCAAACAGGCAGGGGTCACGCATCTCGTTGTCCATCTGGTGGACTACTTCAAGGGCTCCAACCCGACCCTTTCAAGCGGCGCGCCGAATATGGGATGGGGGATTACCCGGAATCAGGACAGATTCTGGGAGTATGACGATCTGGCCGCTCTCAAGAAGTCGATCGAAGCGAGCGGTCTGACCTGGGAGGCAATCGAGAATTTCGATCCTGCGCACTGGTATGACATCCTGCTCGACGGGCCCCGCAAGTCAGAGCAGCTGGAGCGACTCAAGCGGACGATCCAGGTCATTGGCCGAGCGGGCATTCCGATCATGGGTTACAACTTCAGTGTTGCCGGAGTGTGGGGCTGGACGAAAGGTCCGTTTGGCCGGGGCAATGCCATGGCGGTGCGGTATGACGAGTCCATGATTGATACAGCCCTTCCGATGCCAAACGGCATGGTATGGAACATGGTGTACGATCCCGAAGCACTCGACGGTAACGTACCGGGCGTTGGCACCGAAGAACTCTGGCAGCGTTACGAGTGGTTCCTCTCGCAGATAGTTCCGGTGGCGGAAGAGAGCGGAGTGAAGCTTGCGCTCCACCCCGACGATCCGCCGGCGGAAGCATTGCGTGGAGCTGCGCGCCTTGTAAACGAGCCCGACAAGTACCAGCGTGTACTCGATATGGTTCCGAGTCCCTGTAACACACTCGAGTTCTGTCTTGGGTCGCTCCAGGAAATGAGGGACGGGGACGTGTACGAGGCGATCCGTCATTACGGACGGCAGGGCAAGATCGGCTACGTTCATTTCAGGAACGTCCGAGGGAAGGTCCCTTCGTATCAGGAGGTTTTTGTTGACGAGGGGGACCTCGACATGATCCGCGCGGTACAGACGCTTCGCGAGATCGGCTACGATGGGGTTCTCATTCCCGATCACACGCCGGAGATGAGCTGCGGTGCGCCCTGGCACGCGGGCATGGCGTACGCCCTCGGCTACATCCGGGCTGCGATCCAGGCGGTGGACCGGCTCTCGCCCGCCGCAGTTTTGCAGGATTCCGCGACGGCTTCTGCTGTCGCGTGACGGCTCCCATGAACGGCGGGACAGATGCGTTCGTCCTGGACGACGACCGGTTCTTCGATCCGGATCCAGTGGTGCGCGAGATTGCGAGATACCTGTACAATAGTGTTCGCGACCTGCCGCTGATCTGTCCGCACGGCCACGTGGACCCGGCCATTCTGTCCTCCAATGAACCGTTTCCGGACCCCGTGGCTCTCCTGATCACGCCCGACCACTACATCCTGCGAATGCTCTACTCACAGGGCGTTCCGCTCGAGTCGTTGGGGATCGAGGCGACGGATGCCCGCGAGGTCGAAAGCGATCCGAAAAGAATCTGGCAGAGATTCGCTGACTGCTACTATCTGTTTCGCGGTACACCCACAAAAGCCTGGCTCGACTACCAGCTGGCTGAGGTCTTTCAAGTAACCAGACCGCTCGATGGCTCTACCGCGGGTCAGGTTTACGGGGAGATATGCGAAAGACTTTCCTCACCCGAGTTCAGACCCCGAGCTCTCTTCGATCTGTTCAACATCGAAGTACTGGCGACGACCGACAAGGCGGCCGATCCTCTCGATCATCATCAAGCTATCCGGAAGTCGGAATGGGGCGGCAGGGTAATTCCCACTTTCCGACCCGATTCGCTCTTTGCAATTTCGGCCGCTGGTTGGATGGACGAGCTGGAAGCGCTATCAGCTGCGGCGGACGTTGCCGTCACTGACGCGAAGTCCTTCCTGGAGGCAATAGCCGTGCGCCGTTCGTTCTTCAGGTCGATGGGCGCGACCGCCACCGACCACGGCGTGGATTCGGCATACACAGAGCGCCTCGCCTCACCGGACCTGGAGGTGGTATTCGAGCGCGCTCTCGACAAGAGTGCCACCGTGGCCGATCAGGTGCGATTCGAGGCGCACATGCTGATGGAGATGGCTGAGATGTCTCTGCACGACGGCCTCGTCATGCAGATCCACCCGGGAGTGCTTCGTAATCACAATTCCGGGTTCAGCGAACGTTTCGGACCCGACAAGGGGTGCGACATTCCCGTGGTTCATGAATACACCCGCAATCTTCGCCCACTCCTCACGGAATACGGCAACAACGCGGACTTCACCCTGGTCCTGTTCACGCTGGACGAGTCTACGTACTCGCGTGAGCTCGCGCCTCTTGCTGGTCACTACCCGGCGGTTCGGCTCGGCCCGCCGTGGTGGTTCAACGACTCGATAGAGGGAATGCGTCGGTTCAGGGAACACACAACCGAAACCGCGGGGATCTACAACACAGCCGGCTTCAACGACGACACACGGGCTTTCTGTTCGATCCCCGCGAGACACGATCTTTCGCGAAGGATGGACTCCAACTTTCTCGCCCGCCTGGTAGCTACGCACGTAATACCGAAGGCCGATGCGCTTGAGATGGCACACTCGCTGGCATACGGTCTGGCGAAGAGCACTTACAAGCTGGATGCCGGAGCAAAGGCATGACGCTCCCCTCACCCGCGGGGCTCGCTACGACCATCAAGGGACTCGGGATCATTCCTGTCGTCGTCATTGATGACCCGGATGCGGCTCTACCCTTGGCAGCGGCCCTGGTGGAAGGCGGATTACCGTGCGCAGAGATCACGCTGCGAACTTCGGGAGCGCTCGATGCGCTCGGTATCATCGCTCGCGAATATCCGGAAATGCTGGTAGGCGCGGGCACGGTCCTGAACAGGAGCCAGGCGCAACAGGCACACGAATCGGGAGCGCAGTTCATCGTCTCTCCCGGCTTCAGCGGGCCAGTTGTGGAGTACTGCCAGGAGAACGGGATCGCCGTGTTTCCGGGCGCCAGTACGCCTACCGAAATAATGACGGCACTCGATGCGGGGATCACCGTCCTCAAGTTCTTCCCGGCCGAGGCAATGGGAGGAGTCGCGATCCTGAGGGCAGTCTCGGCTGTTTTCGGGCAGGTGGAGTTCATGCCCACTGGAGGCATCAGCAGTCGAAACCTTGCCGATTACCTGAGTGTTCCGGGTGTCATCGCATGCGGCGGATCATGGATGGTTTCGTCTCCGTGGATCAGGGAAGGCCAGTTCGACCAGATAGCCCAGGCCGCGCGCGACGCACGCGCGCTCGTCACCTCTCACCGCAGCGGAAGCCGGCCATGAAACGCATTGTGACGTTTGGCGAGATCATGCTCCGGCTCAAATCCCCAGGCGCCGAGAAGTTGCTTCAATCCCCGCACCTGGAGGCGACGTTTGGTGGCGCAGAGGCGAATGTCGCAGTGTCACTCGCCCAGTTCGGGCTGCCGGTCACGTTTGTATCTGCACTTCCGGCAAATCAGATAGGGGACGCGTGCATAGCCGATCTCCGGTCGTTTGGCGTTGATACGGGGAGTATTGCCAGGCAGGGTGACCGTATCGGAGTGTATTTCCTTGAGTCCGGAGCCAACCAGCGTCCGTCCAGAGTTGTTTACGATCGGGCAGGATCGTCCATGGCGACAGCGAAGCGGGGCGACTTCGACTGGGACGTAATTCTCGAAGGAGCGGCCTGGTTTCACATCAGTGGTGTCACTCCCGCCATCAGCGCCTCGGCGGCCGAGCTGGCAATGGAAGGCGCATCGGCAGCACGACAGCGGGGGATCACGGTGTCCTGCGACTACAACTACAGGAAGAACCTGTGGCGGTATGGAAAAAAGGCGCCCGAGGTAATGCGCGACCTGGTGCGCATGATCAACATCGGGATAGCCAATGAGGAAGACTGCCAGCTCGCGCTGGGAATTGACTCAGGGGGAAGTGCACCGCCAGGGTCGCTCGACAGTGTCAGATATCGGATGACAGCCGAGCGCGTGCTCGATGAGTTCCCGAATCTTGACAAGCAGGTAATCACGCTTCGAGAGAGTCACAGTGCCAGTCACAACGGCTGGTCGGCCGTGCTTCACAATCGCTCGAGCTTTCTGGCAAGCAGGACGTACGAGATAACCGACATCGTGGACCGCGTGGGCGCCGGTGACTCGTTTGCGGCGGGACTGATCTACGGCCTGATCGAATACCAGGATGATGCGCGCGCGCTCGAGTTTGCCGCCGCGGCCTCGTGCCTCAAGCATTCGGTTGCAGGCGATTACAACCGTGCGGGAGTCGCCGACGTCGAGAGTCTGATAGAAGGCGATGGAAGCGGGAGGGTGCAGCGATGAGGAGCAGATTCAGATGGACAATCGCGGCGCTCCTATTCTTTGCAACGACCATCAACTACATCGACAGGCAGGTTCTGGGGATACTTGCCCCGACGCTTCAGGCGGAGCTGGGTTGGACAGATGTGGACTACGGTGTGATAGTGTCGTGGTTTACTCTCGCCTACGCCATCGGCTACCTCGGCATCGGAAGGCTTCTCGACCGGGTTGGTACGCGGGTTGGCTTCGCGATGTCAGTGACGATCTGGAGCATCGCCGCGATGGCGCATTCTCTCGTGACTTCGGCGGCCGGCTTCGGGGTTGCGCGGTTTGCCCTAGGGCTCGGAGAGGCCGGCAATTTTCCCGCTTCGATCAAGGCTGTTGCACAGTGGTTCCCGGCGAGGGAGCGGGCACTCGCCACTGGCATTTTCAACGCGGGCTCCAATGTCGGTGCGCTCGTCACTCCGATTATCGTGCCGATCATCGCGATTGCCTGGGGGTGGCGTGCCGCCTTCATTATTACGGGATCGCTCGGATTCATCTGGCTGATATTCTGGCTGGCACTCTTTCGGTCTCCCGAGAACCATCCGCGCGTCTCTCCTGAAGAGCTCGCGTTGATCCAGAGCGAGCCCATTGAATCCACTGCGGCAGTTCCGTGGCTGAGCGTGCTGCGTTACCGCCAGACTTGGGCATTCATTGCAGGCAAGCTGATCACCGATCCGGTGTGGTGGTTCTATCTCTTCTGGCTGCCGAAGTTTCTCGACGCCCGCTATGGAGTGACGCTCGCCAAGCTGGCGCTTCCACTCGTCGTGATATATCTGCTCGCAGATGTCGGTTCGGTGGGGGGAGGATGGCTGAGCGGCTTCTTCATCAGGAGAGGCTGGTCAATAAATCGCGCACGAAAGACGACGATGCTGATCGCAGCGGTGGCGATTGTTCCGACTGTCTTTGCCGGATCCGCACCGGGTCTCTGGTCGACAGTTGCGCTCGTTGCCCTCGCGGCTGCGATGCATCAATGGTGGTCAACGAACCTGTTCACGCTGCCGGGCGACATGTTTCCCCAGCGGGCCATCGGAACCGTGGTTGGAATGGGCGGCTTCGCCGGCGCGGCGAGCGGATTTTTCTTTCAGCGGGCCGTGGGAAATCTTCTGGAGTCAAACGGGCACAACTATGCCCCCGTGTTCTTCTTCTGCGGCCTCGCCTATGTCACCGCGCTCGGCGTGATTCACCTTCTGGTACCGCGCATGAGTAAGGCTGTCTTTGTCGACGCTCCTCCACGCCAGAGCTTGCCGGTTAGTTGATTCCCAGCTTTGCCAGTAACCACTGCCTTGTACGCTTGTCCTGTGCGGGCACCGTGAAGTGGCCCGCCTCCGGTGCGATTATCAGTTCTTTCGGAGCGCGAATGAGGTTGTAGAAAGCGTATGCAGAAGTTGGCGGCACGGTGTTGTCGTTGTAGCCCCATGTATAAATGCCGGGAACTGTCAGCAGACGCGCAAAGTTGACGGTGTCATAGTAGCGGAGTGTCTCCTCTTTCTCGGGAAGCGCCCTCATGCCGGATGTATCGGCGAAGATATGGGGCCACCCGCCCGGCCTGCCGGAGAAGTAGGCGAAGTGATCCGACAGAGCGGGATGATTTGCGGAGATCGCCTTTACCCGCTTATCCAGGGCGCCTGCGACGATTGCGAGTGCTCCGCCCTGGCTTCCGCCCTGCACCACGTAGTTGGCGCCGTCGAACCTGGGAAGACTGAAAATGAAGTCGCCTGCACGGACCACACCGGCGAATACGCGCTTGTAGTAGTAGGTGTCGCGGCTCTCTATTCCAAACTTCCAGTACCCGTCGAGGGCCGTGGCGCGCAGTTCACTATATAGTAGTGAATCGCGGTCCACAGGAATGCCGTGAATCCCGAGGCGCAGGTGAATCACTCCGAGACGCGCCATTGCCGTGTCGGGAAAGTAGGGCCGAACGCCCGCTCCAGGCACAACGAGAATGGCGGGCAACTTTCCCGGTCGAGTGGGAACCGAGAGCATTCCATACAGCCTGCTCCGCTCCCGATCGTTCTGAAATGAGACGTGATAAACGTCAACGGCAGGATTGGACCATTTCGGGAGGCGCGTCATCACCGGCTTGAGGGGCACTTGGCGCGCCGCTTCGATCGTGCGCGCCCAGAACTCCTCGAAGTCCGCAGGCATGGTTGTCACAGGCGTGATCGTCTCGGGACTGAACGCTGCTGTTGCCATGCCGCGGTAGGTTGCGCTGTCGATCATCGCGGTGGCATTAGCGCGGAGGAAGCCTGCGTCGGAGCGAGTGGCCTTGAGAACCTGGGCACCGGTCGAAAATCGCAGAGTGTCCGTGCGGATCGGCTTCATTCGCTCGGCCCCGATCTCGACGATCGCTCGCGAACCGGCAATCGTGCGGCCGGAGCGACTGAAGCTCACCCTGAAGCGGGCTGTATCGCCGAGGTTGTACCTCCAATCCGAGCGGTCCAGTGTGACATCGAGCCTGGTTGTAGCGGTATCCTCAGCCTGTGCTGCCGCCGCTACAGGAGGAGCCAGAAGAACCATGGCGAGCGCAAGTTTACCCGTTGCAAGCATGATCAAACCTGCACTCATATCCTGAAGAATGTCTCTTTTTCTGGCAAAGGCATCGACCGGCTTCAGCACGACAAACTCGCCGCATATCGTTACGTCGAATTCGTAGGGCTCACCCGTTTCGGCGTCAGTCCACGGAAAACCGCTGCAAATCGTGGGATAGTAAGGCTTGTCATGCAGCGAGCAGCCTTAAGCTACTGACGGCCGTTGCCGGTTGCTGGCCCTGAAGCGCTCCTCCTGGCGAGAGCCCCGATCAAGTCGGTGAGGCCGGCACCGGCCGCACGCAGCGCCACCAGCACGTGATAAATGAGATCTGCAGCTTCCTCGATGGCCTGCTCGCGGTCCCCATCGGCGCACGCGACGGCAAGCTCGCCGGCTTCCTCGGTCAGCTTCTTTAACCGAAGGTTGCGGTCCGATAGAAGGCGATGCGTGTAACTCGTGCTCGTCGAGGGCATTTCGCCGGCGCGACTGAGTATCACCTCGTCCAGCTCGCGGAGAGCATCGGAGCACGGAGCGGGTTGACCGAAACATGTCGCCTCCCCCGTGTGACATGAAGGACCGGCAGGAAATACCAGCGCGAGAACCGCGTCACCATCGCAATCGGCATAGAGGGCAGAAACTCGCTGAACGTTGCCGCTCGTACCTCCCTTATGCCATGGACCCCGCGCTCTCGACCTGTAGTGCATCTCGTTCGTCAGCAGTGTAGTCTCGAGCGCCTCGCGATCCGCATGCGCAACCATCAGCACGACGCCGCTCGAGGCATCCTGCGCTACGACCGTCACCAGTCCCGATCCTTTCCCGAAGTCGAGCGACTTCAAGTCCTCCGATGTTCGAAGCTCCCGGCGGGCACTCATGACGACGCCCCGCAAAGTTTACCGCGCACTACGCGGGACAACGCCGCATTCGTTGCGATGGCGTCGCCGCCGAAGGCGGTCGGCTGTCCTGTCCAATCAGTGAAGACTCCTCCCGCTTCCTCGATCACCGGGAGAAGGGCAGCCGCATCCCACGGCGACATGACAGGATCCACCATGACGTCCGCCCTCCCCGTCGCGACCATAACGTATCCGAAGCAGTCTCCCCAGCCGCGGCATGACCCGGCTTCGGCGATGAGCGCATGAAGCCGCGGCAGCTTCTCCGGCGACGCCGCAAAACGGGCATCCGTCGTCAGCACGACGGCCCGCGAGAGATCATCAGTCGCCGAAACGCGCGTGCGCGATCCGTTCCACCAGCTTCCCTCGGATCGCGCGGCACATACCATCTCGTCAGCTGCTGGACAGTAGACAGCACCCGCAAGGACCTCGTCACCCCGTGCTGCCGCGACAAGGGTGCCCCACAACGGCACCCCGCGAGCAAAACTTGCCGTTCCATCGATGGGATCGATGATCCAGCGGCGATCGGCATCACCGTTGTGAACGCCGAACTCCTCACCAAGAATACCATCTGCCGGAAACCGCTTCATGATCCAGTCGCGGGCGACACGTTCCGCCGACAGGTCGGCATTTGTGACGGGAGAGCCATCGCGCTTGATGTTCACCTCGATTTCACCGCGATAATGGCGCATGGCCTCGTCTCCGGTCGCGCGCGCAACCTCCTCTACCGCCTGCAGCAGCATTTGAAGCTCAGACATCCGCGGCTCCCCTCACTCGAAGTCCATTTGCCTTCATCTCGCCCTTGATCGAGGCGATAGTGGTGACACCATCGTGAATTATTCCGGCAACGAGTGCCGCTTCGGCTTCCGCATCGCGAAGCACTGTGACAACGTGCTGAGCATTGCCGGCGCCACCTGAGGCTATGACAGGGATCCCCACAGCTCGCGTGACCGCGCTGGTCAGCCCGATATCATATCCCTCGCGGGTGCCGTCGCGATCGATGCTCGTCAACATTATCTCTCCCGCGCCGCACTCGGCACACTGCTCTGCCCAGGCAACTGCATCGAGATCCGTCTCGATGCTCCCTCCATGCGAATGGACACGCCACCCATCCTCCGCCTTCTTCGCGTCGATGCTCGCGACGACTGCCTGACGGCCGAAGCGCACAGCGCAGTCAGCGAGCAGCGCAGGACGAGCGACTGCGGCGGTATTGATGCTTACGCGGTCTGCGCCAGCGCGGAGAACCCGGGCGACGTCATCTGCCGTGCGCACTCCGCCGCCAACTGTCAGGGGAATGAACAGGCGCGCTGCTGTTCGACTGACCACGTCGACGAAGATTGCCCGCTCTTCGACGCTTGCCGAGACGTCGAGAAAAACAATTTCATCCGCCCCCTCGTTCTCGTACCGCTCGGCGAGGATTGCCGGATCGCCGACGTCCCGGAGATCGCGAAAGGAGACTCCCTTCACGACACGGTCGCCGCGAACGTCGAGGCAGACTATCAGTCGTCGCGACAGCATCACCGGTATACCAGCGACACCGCGCCTTTTGTGCTGAACAGCGCTCCGCTCTCGACGAGCGCGTCACGAAGAGACAGGCCCAACGCCTTGAAGGCGGCCTCGACTATGTGATGCCGATCGTGTCCGCGCAGGACACGGAGGTGCAGGGTGGCTCCCGCGTTGTCCGCGAACGATCGCATGAAGTGATCGTACAGCGCCGATGGCAGCTTTCCTTCGTAGTAGGGACGGCCGCCCACGTCCAGCGAGCAGTGAACGAGCGCCTCATCCATCGGGATTGTACGATCGCCGTAGCGCGCTGCATCAGGGGGCGCTATTGCCGCGATCAGCTTGCCGAGCGTGATCGCCACATCCTCCACGAGATGATGGGTGAGATCGCCGCGGGCTTCCACCTGAAGATTGACCCCCGAGTAGCGCGCGAACGTCGCGAGCATGTGATCGAGGAACTGATTCGTGGTCGCGATAGAAGTCGGCTCGCCAGTGCTGCCCATGAGGACATACGTCTCACGTGTTTCGCGTTCCAGTACGGTCATCGTCCAAACTCCATTGAAACAGTTACGGGATCGAGAGATCCCTGATAGAGGGCCATTCCAAGGATCGCCGAGCTGACATTGCGATCGGAAAGGATCCTGAGATCGCTGATGCTCGAGATTCCTCCGGCTGCCATCACGGGGTGCGATGTCAGCTTCAGGGTGCGATCGATCAGCGCGAGATCAGGCCCGAGCATCCTGCCTTCGACGTTCACGGAGGTCACGAGAACTCCGGCGAGCTGCAATCCGTCGAGCCTGCCGAGTGTCTCCTCGAAGGTGCCGGGTGCATTGCCTGACCAGCCCCTGACAAGGGGCCGGCCATCCCGCACGTCGGCGGCGACGATGATGCGCCCGGGGAAACGCTCACTCAGCGCCGCGACCCAGCCGGGGTCCTCGATTGCGCGCGTTCCCGCAACTACCCGGTCCGCGCCTGCACTCAGGAAGAACTCGACATCATCCTCAGTGCGCACTCCTCCGCCTACCTGAACTGTCGCCCCTCCGATGGAAAGTATGGCGACGATGATGGCGCGGTTCGAGCCGATGCCGAGGGCCGCGTCGAGGTCGATTACGTGAAGGTGGGTGAAGCCGGCCGCGAGCCAGCGTTCGGCGACTGCAACGGGATCGGCGATGCGTATCCGCTCTTCGTCATATGAGCCGCCGACGAGCTGCACGCACGCGCCTTCGCGCAAGTCGATCGCCGGAATCGCCATCATGACGGCGTACCGAGAAGGTCCGCGATAACGGCGCGCAGGAATTTCACTCCGTCGAAGGAGCTTTTCTCGGGATGAAACTGAATGCCGATCGTGGCATGAGACCGCACCACCGCCGCAAACAGGTCATCCTCGTGGCGCGTCCACGCGGTCACGCAGCGGGTGTCAGCCGGCCTCGCGGCGTAACTGTTCGCGAAATACACATCCTTCGCTCGCAGCGTCCCGGTGAGGGGCTCGCCGAACCCTTCGAGAGAGTTCCAGCCGATGTGGGGAAGGCGCGCGGCTCTGAGGGCGGTCACCGTGCCGGGAATGAGCCCGATACCGTCTCCCGCTCCCTCTTCGCTGCCATCGAACAGCAGCTGCATGCCGAGGCAGATGCCGATGGCCGGGAGGCCATCGAGCAGTGCTGAGCGAATCTCGTTTCGCGCAGATCCGAAACTCGAAGCGGCCTGAGGGAAAGCGCCGACGCCTGGCAGGAGCAGGAGGTCGGTGTTGAGGGCCTGCCGCGGGTCGGATTCGATCGTCACGGTCGTCCCGGGCGCGGCGACGGCCTTGATGAGCGAGTGGAGATTGCCGGCTCCATAATCGAAGATCGTCAGGCGCATTCGCTTCTCGCCTGATCGAGAGCATCGAGCGCGCGCTCGACCTGATCCCACGGGCCGACAGATATCCGGATTGCAGCCCCGTCACTGCGTCGCAATGCCGGTGACACAGCTGGGAGGTTGTCGAAGGGACGGACTGCGACTCCACGCTTCCGCATTCCTGCAGCAATCCGCCGCGCATCGCGGACTGGCGCGAAAACGAAATTCGCCTCTGAGGGAGCTACTTCGATCTCACGTGCGAGCAACTCCCTTGTCAGTCGGCCGCGATTCGCCACGGTGTCGCGAACGCGCATGCGCACCCAGTCAACATCTTCACGAAGTGCGGCGGTCGCTGCCGCGGTCGCGACACCGCTCACCTTGTATGGGCCTCTCGATTTCTCTACCTCCGCGATCAATCGCGGGTCACCGATCGCATATCCGACACGCAATCCTGCAAGGCCGAACGCCTTCGAGAGCGTGCGCATTACGATGATGTTGGGGTGCCTGCCGATGAGATCGGCGCTGCTTCGTGTGGCGAACTCGACGTACGCCTCATCAACGATTACGATGCCGCGGGATGCGCGTGCGATCCGATCGATCGCCTCGGCCGCGATTGTAGTACCCGTCGGATTGTTAGGTGTGCAGATGTAGGTGATTGCCGCCTGAACTGCATTCGTTGACTCCACGTTGACGCCATAGTCTGAATCCAGCGGCACCAGCACCGGATTCATTCCGTTCATCCGGGCAAAGCTCGGGATCATCGCAAACGATGGATCCGGAATCGCGATTGAGTCGCCCGGCTCACCGAAGGCGCGTATTGTCGAGTCGATGACGTCGTCGGACCCGCAGCCAGTGGCAATGCATTCAACCGGGACGCCCGCGTAGCCGGAGAGGGCCTGCTTCAGCGATGCCGCGTATGTCTCGGGATAGCGGGTGAGTGAATCGACGGGAAGTGACCGCAACGCCGCTGCTGCCGCGGGCGGAATCCCGAATCGGCTGGTGTTGTCGCTGAGATCTATTTCGACCGGCTCGCGTTCAGGTGAATAGAGCTCGAGGCCCGCGTACGCGACGCGCATGAGCGAAGTCATCGACTGGCGCTCCAACGCGCAGCCGCGGCAGCGTGTCCCGGAAGCGACTCCGAGCTCGCAAAGATTGCGACGTCATCGGCGAGTGAGCGCGCGGCTGCCGGCTCTATTGCCTGCCAAGTCGTCCAGCGGACAAAGTCCGTGGTTGACAGGCCTGAATAGGAGCGCGCGGCGCCTCCGGTTGGCAGTACGTGGTTGGCGCCCGTCATGTAGTCGCCGAATGCAACCGATGAGGAGTGTCCGACGAAAACCGTTGCCGCGTTGCGAATCGCCGGCAACACGGCGCCGGGATCGTCCACCGAGAGAAGGAGGTGTTCCGGCGCGTAGTTCCGCACCAGGTCGGTTGCCTCGTCGATCGTGGAGACGGTGATGACACCGCCCTGTCCCGCAAACGCTTCGAGCACAGTGTCCCGGCGCGCCGCACCAGTGACTGCGCTATTGATCGCGCGGAGAATACCGGCAGCAACGCTCACTCCCACCGCGACCGCCACGACACAGGCGAGAGGGTCGTGCTCTGCCTGTGCCAGCATCTCGCCTGCAACAATGTCCGGATCGGCGGTCGCGTCACACACAACCATCAGCTCGCTCGGACCGGCCGGGGCATCGATGGCTGTATCACCTACGACCAGGAGCTTTGCCGCGGCAACGTATGCATTGCCCGGCCCGACGATCCGGTCAACACGCGGCACGGAGTCGGTTCCGAACGCCATTGCGGCAATTGCACCGGCGCCTCCGATGGAAAAAACGCGATGTACTCCGGCAAGCTGAGCCGCCGCAAGGACTGTATCGGAGGGAAGAGAATTGGGCCCCGGAGGCGAAGCGAGAATCACCTCTCTCACACCTGCGATGCGTGCGGGAACGGCCGCCATAAGGACGCTGCTCGGATAGGCAGCGCGTCCGCCGGGGGCGTAGATGCCGACGCGATCGAGTGGATCGGGACGCCGGCCGATCGTTATTCCGGGCTCGGGCTGCACGCGCTGAGGCACCGGCTTGAACGCCGAGTGAACCGAATCGAGGTTGCGGATGGCGCGGTCGAGCGCGCGGCGTAAGTCGCGAGGTGTGCCGTCGAGCGCCCGGCGCATTACCGGCCGCGGAACCTCCAGCGATTCAAGCTCGACTCCATCGAACCTCCGAACCTGTTCGCGCAGCGCAACGTCGCCGCGGGCGCGCACATCTGCGACTAGCGATGCCGCGTCACGAACCACAGTGGAATTCGCTTTGGACGACCTGTCGACGAGCGCCGCGCGATCGGCAGCGGACAGCGTTGCCCATGGTCCCAGAAAGCGCATCGGTACAGGCGCGCTCATGGTACCAGTCTCTCGATTCGCGTAACGAGTATCCCCGTCGCACCGGAGGCCCGGAGATCGCTTATCGTGCGATAGACATCGGCAGCCCTGACGACAGCGTGCACCGCGACGTGCTCCCCCCCATTCAGGATGTCGATGACCGTCGGCCCGTTGAGGCCGGGCAGGATGGTACGGATCTGTGGCAGGAGAGAGCGCGGCACGTTCGCCATGAGATATCGCTGGCCTTTCGCGCGCACGACCGATTCAAGAGCCGCTATGAAGTCTCCGACAATGGGGTCCGCCGATCTGCCGTTCGTGAGTCCCGTTCGCCCGATCAGCCGTGCGGTCGAGTCGCTCACCGTGCAGAGCTCGCGCAGGCCATTGACGCGAAGCGTGGATCCTGTTGAAACGAGATCAACGATTATGTCAGCAATGCCGAGGTGGGGTGCAATTTCGGCGGCGCCCGAAACCGGAACGATGTCGACGATTATATCGTTGTCCTTGAAGTAGCGTGCGGCTGAGCGCGGGAACGCGGTTGCGACGCGGGATCCCGACTGCACGTCGGCGATCGTACGGATGTCGCTGTCATCCCGGACTGCGACCGAGAGCCGGCAGCGGCCGAAGCCGAGGTCGAGGAGATCGAACACGGACCTTCCAGACTCCGCGACGAGATCCCACCCGGTCACCCCGAGATCCGCCGCGCCGTCGGCGACGAACTCCGGAATATCCTCGGCCCTCACGAAGATCGCTTCGAAGAGACCGCCCAGTGATGCTGACAGCGCGCGCTCGCCACGGACGTTGACGGTGAGCCCCGCATCGTCGAGGAGCTCTCGTGTGTCGTCGGCCAGCCGGCCCTTGTTTGGAATCGCAATACGCATCTTGTACCCGAAAATGAAAAAGGCCCGTCGATATGACGGGCCCATGAGTGCAACGTACCTGTTTGCCAGCGGATGTCCGCTACGCCAACACGCACGCCTCCCCAGGGCCCGGGCGGCCATGATGATGGAGGTGCGTATGCTGAGTGCGGATCGTTGACATGTTGTATACAACCTAATCGGCGGATGCCTCAAGTCAACGTTCGTTCGATTTCATGCGCGCTCGAGGCGGTCATCCGGCTACATTTGAGCCTTCCAGGGCAAAGGGTTCGATGACCAACGACGGCAGCTCGAGGGTTGCGGCCAGACGCGTACTTCTCACGGGCGCCACCGGATACATCGGTGGGCGCCTGCTGGCTCTCCTCGAAGCGAACGGCTGCCTCGTTCGATGCCTGGCCAGACGCCCGGAAGCGTTGCGGCACAAGGTTGGGCCCGCGACGGAAGTAGTTGAAGGCGACGTCCTTGATAGATCCACTCTCGATGTCGCGATGGCTGGCGTCGATGCTGCCTACTATCTCGTTCACTCGATGGGATCTGAGTCCTTCGAGGAAGCCGATGTCACGGCCGCGCGGAACTTTGGCCAGGCGGCCCAGTCGGCCGGAGTCAAGCGGATCATCTACCTCGGCGGTCTTGGCAACGAGGAGGAAGCGCTCTCGCCTCATCTGCGGAGCCGGCACGAAGTGGGACGGATACTGCGAGAGTGCGATGCGCCGGTGCTCGAGTTTCGCGCGTCGATCGTGATCGGTTCCGGGAGCCTGTCGTTCGAAATGATCCGCGCCCTGGTAGAGCGCCTCCCGCTCATGATCACGCCGAGGTGGGTGAGCGTGAGGGCGCAGCCGATCGCCATCGAGGATCTCCTGAGGTATCTTCTTGCAGCACTGCGAATTCCGGTTGCGCAATACGGCATTTATGAGATTGGCGGAGCGGATCGCGTGAGTTATGCGGACATCATGCGCACGTATGCGCGCCAGCGGGGGCTCGGACGCGCAATGATTCCGGTGCCATTGCTCACTCCGCGTCTGTCGAGCCTCTGGCTCGGCCTCGTGACACCGTTGTATGCGCGGGTCGGCCGCAAGCTCGTTGAAAGCATGGTCCACCCGACTGTCGTGCGGAATCCCGCTGCGCTGGCGACGTTCGATATCAGGCCGGTTGGTATTGAGGACGCAGTGCGGCGGGCTCTTGCGCGAGAGGATCGGGAATTTGGGGAAACACGCTGGTCGGATGCGTTGTCGTCAGCCGGACCCGTTCCCTCCTGGGGCGGAGTTACGTTCGGCACCCGACTCGTCGATTCGCGCACGGTGACCGTGAGCGCGCCGGCCGCGACTGCGTTCGCCTCGATCGAAGCCATCGGCGGGAATACCGGATGGTACGGATTGAATTCCCTGTGGCGAGTTCGTGGCTACCTCGACCTTATCGTCGGTGGTGTCGGCTTGCGACGCGGCAGGCCACATCCTCGCAGGCTCGCGGTCGGAGATGCGGTTGATTTCTGGCGTGTCGAATCGATCGAGCGTGACCATCGTCTCCGGCTGATTGCGGAAATGAAGCTGCCCGGACGCGCGTGGCTCGAGTTCGAGGTGACGGGAGAGGGCTCGTCGAGCACGATCCGGCAGACTGCCGTCTTCGACCCGGTGGGATGGCGCGGACTTGCCTACTGGTATGGATTGTATCCGCTGCACGAGGCAGTGTTCGCCGCGATGCTGCGCGGAATTGCGAGAAAGGCTTCCGACTAATGGCTCACCTGGCTCTGGTCGCCCTTGTTGTCCCGGATTACGATCCGGCGATCGACTTCTTCGTTCGCAAGCTCGGCTTCGATCTTGTTGAAGATGTCCCGTCCCTAACGAACGACGGCAGGCCAAAGCGGTGGGTAGTGGTGCGACCACCCGGAGGCACAACCGGAATTCTCCTGGCTCGAGCGGACGGCGAGCTTCAGCAGGCCGTTGTCGGTGCCCAGTTCGCGGGCAGGGTCGGATTTTTTCTTCGCGTCGACGACTTCGACGCGGCGTTTGCCCGGATGGTTGCGGCGGGAGTTCAGTTCGTCACCTCCCCGCGGACGGAGGCGTACGGCCAGGTTTGCGTTTTCCTCGACCTTGCCGGAAACCGGTGGGACCTGGTCGGTCCCGACATTGATCGTTAGCCGCGGAGAGGAATGCGCCTGACATTGATCGTCCTGGCTTTTGTCGCTGAGGGACACGAACACTAGACGGAGGTCTTCCGATTGCTTGCGCCGCTGGACGTTAGCAATTAGCGGTAGCTATTCGCTATATGCTCTTAGCATTAGGATGAACAACGGAATCACCACCGGGGCAGCGGAACGCTTCGACGGGCACAACCGGGATGTCGCTCGGTTACGGGGCCTGCCATTACCGTTGTTCCAACTTTTATGGCTGACTTCAGGAGCCTTCGTGTCTGGCAGAAGGCGAACAGGCTTTCAGTTGCAACTGCTGAGGTAGCTGAGACCATTCGGGGCAGCGTGTCGGCGACCATTCTGCGCACTCAACTGCTTCGTGCTACGTTCTCGATTCAGGCCAACATCGCGGAGGGAAGCTCCCTATGCTAACAGCGAAACGCGAATAGCTAACGCTAGCAGCTAACGACTACCGCTTTCCTGTCCCGCCCCTCGCCTTATCCCGAGGTTCAGGATCCTCGATACAAGGTCGCCATACGTCATCCCAACGAATTCCGCCGCCGACGCGAATTCCTCGCCGTCGGAGATGTCAGGGTTGGGGTTCGCATCAAGAAAGTACGGAACATTGTCGGAACTCAACCTGAAGTCGATCCGCGCATACCCATCGAGCTCGAGCGTCCGGTAGATGCGCTTGGCAAGCCGCGCAATCCGCTCCGCCACCTCCGGCTCGAGCCCCTCGGCTTCCTGCAGCACGATTCCGCGCTTCGCTTGATAGTCGAGGTCGTGCTTGGCCTTCGCGGTGGCGATAAGCGGCGCGTTGGCCGGCATGTTCTCGAACACCAGCTCGAGCGGAGGAAGCGCGACCAGCCGGGCGTTTCCAAGTATGCCAACGTAGATCTCTCGCCCTTTGATGAAACGCTCAGCGATTGCATCAGTACCGATACTCTCGTGCACGAAGGCAACGCGTTCCGCCAGTCGTTCATCGTCCTCGACAAGTGACGCCTGCGCGATGCCGTACGATGCATGCTCCATGAGACTCTTCACGAACAGCGGAAACTCGAGCTTCTTCGGTCGGCGCGTCCGGTGGCCCCGCGGAATGACGAGGAAATCGGGGATAGGAATGCGATGGTACGCGAGGAGCTTCTTGGAAAGCGACTTGCTGCGCGCGAGAATCAGCCCGCGCGGATTACAACCGGTGTACGGAACGCGCAGGAGCTCGAGCAGGCTGACCACGTTCTGGTCGAACAGTACGTTGTTGTGAAATTCCTCGAGCAGATTGAACACGACGTGCGGCTTGAATTCCTCGACGGCATCGCGAATGGGAAGGAACTCGTCCTGTACGCCGAGGGGTCGCGCTTCGTGCCCGAGTTTACGGAGACACTGCACGATGTCGAATTCGGCCTTGAGGGCGAGCGCATCCTGAGGATCGAGCCCATCCAGCGAATCCGGCGGAACATGGTCGGGGTGCATCAGCACAAGAACGCGCAGTTTCTTCACAGCGCGATCCAGTCGCGGCGGGCTTCGGTGTAGAGGAAGTGCATTGTCTTCACTGTGAGAAGAACGGCGAAATCAATCCTGAGCTGACGATCGCCGCCAACCGCGCGCAATCGAAGCTCGCGTGAGCGGCGAAGCATCTGTCCGAGCACAACGTCGAGCGTGAACTCGTATTCGCCTGTCCACTTTGCGACCATTCTTCTGATCTCCGTGCGATGGCGCCGCAGAAAGCTTGACGCGAGCGGCTGGTTGCGATGTCCCGGTGAGTCGGAGAAGATGCGCCGCAGGTCGCGGTCGTAGATATCGGGGAGCACTTCGGTGTACTTCGCCTTGCGCTCCTCGTAGTGCTGCGCGAGGGTCTTCGTAAGCGTGCTGAGTGGCTCGACGCGCTTCCGGGTGGAGATGAGCGGAGGCTGGTCCGCAATCTCACCCATCAGCTCGTCAACGTACTCTAGTTTCCGGAGAGCGGGCCAGCCGGCATAACGCTTACGCCATTCGCCACGCGGCCGGAGCCAGACAGCGAACGTCTCGGCGAAATCCTCATCCGGGTGGCTCTGTGCGTACCATAGACGCAGGTGCTGCACGTAGCGCTTGCTCGCGGGATTGGGCCGGTAGTAGTCAGGATAGCGCGCTGATGACTTGCCGAAGAGACGCTGCCACTCGCGGCGGCGCTGGAGCTGGTAGCCGTGCTGAATCGCGTGTCCGGCCTCGTGCCGCATTATGCGCGTGAACTCGCTGCGGGTGCCGCCTTCGACATCCAGCATCTGGCTGCGTTCCAGCCGGATGAGACGGGGGTGCGCGAGATAGAACGGGATGGCGAAACCGGGAACACCCTGCGGTGAGAACCATTCCTCGGAAAGCCAGATGTGCGGGCGAAGACGGAAGCCCCGGCGCTCCAGCGTGTCGTACAGCGCATCGACGCGCGGCTCGAGCCAGGTCCCTTCAATAGAAAGGCCAAGGTCCTTAATGCGGAGCTGAAGCAGTTTTTCGGTGGACCAGGTGGCCCAGGGGAATCGGCGGGTCGTTATTGGGGACATTTCCCCTTATTGGATTGTGAGGAAGGTGGTTCGCTGCGAATATATCGCCATGCGTCGAGGACGGGCGGGGGTACCAGCCCGTTTCGCGTCGTTCGGGCGCGTGAAGCGGCCCCGGGTGCGGCGTTCCGCACAATCGCGATCCGTTTCTGAAACTCGATCTGGACGAGATACTGGTCCTTGCCGCATCGTTATGCCGATGACCGACCTCTTCGTGCGACTCGAGCGGGTGCTCGCCGGGCGTTACACCATCGAGCGGGAGCTCGGTCAGGGCGGGATGGCGGTCGTCTACCTTGCCCGTGACCTCCGCCATCGCCGTCATGTCGCCCTGAAAGTGCTCTCCCCCGATCTCGCTCACGCGCTTGGACCTGAGCGCTTCCTGCTGGAGATAGAGATCGCGGCAAGGCTGATTCATCCGCACATCCTGCCTCTGTTCGATTCCGGCGCTGTTGACGGATTGCTGTTCTACGCGATGCCGTTTGTGGAGGGAGAGTCGCTGCGGCAGCGGCTCGATCGCGAAAGCCAGTTACCAGTTGACGACGCACTCGAGATCGCGCGCCAGGTTGCGGGGGCTCTGACGTTCGCGCACGGTCAGGGGGTAGTCCACCGCGACATCAAGCCGGAGAACATCCTCCTCTCCGGAGGAGAGGCGCTCGTCGCGGACTTCGGGATCGCACGCGCGGTGACCGCCGCCGGAGGATCGCGGCTCACTGAGACCGGGATCAGCCTCGGCACCCCGGCGTACATGAGCCCCGAGCAGGCGAGTGCCGAGCAGGAAATCGACGGTCGCAGTGATCAGTACTCGCTGGCGTGTGTCGTCTACGAGATGCTGGTCGGTGAGCCGCCATTCAGCGGGCCATCGACGCAGGTGATTACGGCGCGGAAGTTCAGCCACCAGGAGGCGAGTGTCTCGCTATTGCGCGACAGCGTGCCCGAGTCGGTGGCCGAGGCGATACGTAAGGCGCTGGCGCCGGTGCCGGCAGACCGATACGCCACCATCGGCCGGTTTGCGGAGGCGCTGCGACTGACCGGAGTGACGGCTCCGCGTGTCGATCGCCGGCCCGCCGCTGGTCGACTGCGCGAATGGGGAGGAAAGCCGCTTGTCTGGCTTGGGCTCGGAGCGGCGATCGCGCTCCTCGCCACATTCGCGGGGAGACAGTGGACGGATGGTCGCGCGGCGCCGCGTTCCTCCGTCGTTCGAATGGCGGTGACGCTGCCTGCAGGAATCAAGGTAACGCGTGGTCCAGGTCACTATTCGCCGTCCGTAGCGCTGTCGCCCGATGGGCGAACACTCGTCATCGCGGGGACTGGACCGGAAGGGCAGCGACTCTATCAGCGGCCGCTCGATCGCCTCCAGGTAACTCCGATCGCCGGTACGGAGGGCGCCTCGAGCCCTTTCTTTTCGCCGGATGGGATGTGGTTAGGCTTCTTTGCCGACGGCCGCATCCGGAGAATGCCGGCGGCGGGCGGTGCCGCAGTCGATGTTGCGCAAATTGAGCATGTCCTCACCGGTGCCAGCTGGGGACCGGATGACCAGATCGTGTTCACGTACGGTATCAACGCTCCGCTCAGCGTCGTGAGGGCGGCCGGTGGTGACGTGAGGCCGCTGATCAGTCGCAATGAGGGTGAACCGGGCCATTCACACCCTGAGATACTGCCTGATGGCCGCACCGTTCTGTTCCAGTCGGGCGCGCGCATCCACGCGCTCGACATCCGTAGTGGGCGTCGAGCCGAGCTTGTCACGGGAACGGCTCCGCATTACACGGATGGCCAGTTGATCTATGCGCGTGGATCGGTTCTCCTCGCGGTACCCTTCGACCCAGGCAGCTTCAAGGTGACTGGCCCGGGCGTACCGCTCGTCGAGGGGGTAGCACATGAAGCCGATGTGTCGCACTACGCCATCTCTCGCAGCGGGGTACTCGCCTATCTGCCGGGCGCCAGTGCTCAATCACTCGCTCTCGTGAACGGAAGCGGATCCGAGCGAACCCTTCTGGACGAGCTGCACGTATTCGAGAATCCCCGGTTTTCACCGGATGGAGCGCGGCTCGCAGTAGCTGCCGGGCGCCGACTCGGCGAGCCGACCGACATCTGGATTCATGACATTGGTACAGGAGCAGGCTCGCAACTTACATTCGACGGAGGGCGCGCCCCCGTGTGGACGCCCGACGGTGCGAGCATCACCTTCTCGAGGCTTGCCAACCGCCGGGGCATCTACACCAAGCGTGTGGACGGCCGCGGAGATGCAGAACAGGTGGTGGCTCTTGATACGTTTCACTGGCTCGTTGGCTGGACCCCTGACACCAAGACCCTCGTATATGGACTCATTGAGTCCGCGAACGGGAACGAGACGCGATCCTCGATCATGGCCGTCACGGATGGTCGCTCACGCCGGATCGTGGGGCCTGGCTCTGTATGGGGTGGCCGATTGTCGCCCGACGGACGCCTGCTGGCGTATTACACTCTCGAGTCAGGACGTTTTCAGGTCTATCTGACAACGTTCCCTAATGCTGGCGGGCGGTGGCTAATCTCGGAAGACGGAGGGCGCGACCCGAGTTGGGGCCGGGACGGCACTCAGCTTTATTACCGGAGCGGTGACCGTCTCATGGCGGCGCGTATCGACACCACCGCGGGCGTGCGTGTTCTCTCCAGGCGGCTCGTCCTCACCCCGTTTTCTCCGCCGCTTTACGACGACTATCACGTACACCCTGATGGGCAAACGCTGGCGGTCGTCCGGCCGCGCGATGAATCCGATCGCGAGGTCGCGGTGGTGCTCGACTGGCTTGATGGCATTGGTCGCGGTTCGCGGCGATAACCAGCATCAACTGAATATCGCTATGCGTCGAGGGCGGGCGGGGGTTGGGCGTAAGGCAACGTGAAATCAGCTCGCCGTGGCGGCACCAGCGGGAAAACACTTTATTTGTCAGGGCAGAAGCTTAACGCGACCTTTGCGGGCCCCCCTTGATCGAAAACCTGAAGGCCGCGCTGGCCGGCCGCTACGAAATTCAGGGAGAGCTTGGCCACGGCGGCATGGCGACAGTCTACCTCGCGCGCGACGAGCGGCACGAGCGAATGGTTGCCGTCAAAGTTCTCCGCCCCGATTTCGCGGCATCACTCGGCGGCGAGCGCTTCCTGAGGGAGATACGCATCGCTGCGAACCTGCAGCATCCGCACATCCTCACGCTCATCGACTCGGGATCTGCCGACGACGTGTTGTATTACGTCATGCCTTTCGCCGAGGGGATGAGTCTGCGTGATCGCCTTGCGGGCACGGCGCTTCCGGTCTCCGAGGTTGTGCGATATCTGCGCGACATATTCGATGCACTATCGTACGCGCACGCCCAGGGTGTCGTTCATCGTGACATCAAGCCCGACAACATCATGCTGTCAGGCCGCCATGCACTCGTTGTCGATTTCGGCATCGCAAAAGCTGTGTCTGCGGCGCAAACGCAGAAGCCAGGGTCTGCCAGTGCGGAACCGCTCACGCAGGTCGGCACTTCCATCGGCACGCCACGAAAAATTGCGCGATGACCGGTGGACACATCGCGTCGCACTCCCGGAGATCCGCCGCCTGGCCGAGGCGAACCGTTTCGATAGCGCGTTCATGCTGGCAACGCGCGCCGAGAAGATACTTGGTAATGATTCAACGCTCGAATCATTATGGGAACGTGTGAGCGGAAAGGTGAGCTTCACGTCGGTTCCCGCGGGCGCCAGCGTGTTCAGGTCAGCTTATCACGACTCCGTGGGGTGGACCGAGGTCAGCGTCACACCAGCGGACAGCATTCGCCTACCGTTGGGAGTCAGCCGATACCGATTCGAGTTGGCGGGCCATCATCCCGTACATGTTGCCGGTGGTCCAGGTCGTCTCGAGAACGCGCAAGTTGTTCTTCAGCGTCTTGACTCGAGCGATGGCCGGATGGTTCATGTCAACGGTGGCCGCACGGAGCTGTCGATGCCCGGCCTCAGCCGGGTTCCCGCAGTGGTTCTGCCCGCCTTCCATATAGACAGGCACGAAGTGACAAACGGGGAGTACGGCCGTTTTGTCCGCGCCGGGGGATATACCGACGCGTCATTCTGGGAGATTCCGATTATCCAGGGCGGACGAACACTCTCGTTCGCCGAGGCCCAGCGAATTCTTGTGGATCGAACTGGGCGGGCGGGGCCGGCGGGCTGGGAGGGCGGCGATTTTCCCACAGGGCAGGACCAGATTCCTGTGGGTGGAGTGAGCTGGTATGAGGCGGCCGCGTACGCAAAATTCACGGGCAAGTCGCTCCCCAGCATGTATCACTGGAATCGCGCCGCGACGAGAGCGATGGGCGCACTCATCATCCCGGGCAGCAACTACGGCGGGCGTGGTCCAACGCGCATCCTGAAGCGCACACCGTCCCGCGCACGGAATCTGTTCGCGAGACCATGGCGTGGCTTGACCGATATCTTGGTCCAGTGCGGAGGTAGCCAGCCGATGGTGACGCCCCGGCGTTCACTCGAATGGACCCTCGTAGCATCGGCGACCATCGACACCGCGACCGGCGGCCATCGCTGACGCTGGCGCCCTCAGACTGCCCATGCGACATTGTGACCCGGTCTTCTTATCCTGCGCGGAGCGTATATGGACGTTGGTTCAGCTCGGAGAATTAAACCATTCGTCGGACAGGGACGTCCGTTAGCAACGTGAAACACTTTCTTCTTTTCTACGACGTCACGCCCGACTATCTTGAGCGCCGCGCGGAATTTCGCCCGGCTCATCTCCAGCTCGCGCGTGCCGCGCAGGATCGCGGCGAGCTCGTCCTCGGCGGTGCGTTGACGAACCCGGTCGATGGCGCGGTTCTGCTCTTCCGCGGTGAATCCGCGGAAGTCGCGGAGAATTTCGCCAGCACGGATCCCTACGTTCTTAACGGCCTCATAAAAGAATGGCGGGTCCGCGAGTGGACGACGGTCGTCGGGGCGGAGGCCGCGACCCCGCTGGTGTAGAATTCCTGAGAAATCCTTCGGGTACACCAGCTCATACACCTGATCACGGGAGGATTCCGTGCCCAAGAAGCATCGTACCGCAGTTCCGGACTTCTCGACTCACAAGCCGCAGTCAAAGGTGCCGGGTGCGCCGACTGCTAAGGGAGCCAAGCCCGCACCACCTTCCGCGCCGAAGGTCAAGCCGCAGGCGACGTCCTCCAAGTCCGGGCGTCGTGGCGCCTAGTGGGACCGACCTTCGTCTTGCTGGTGTTAGAGACGTACCTGAGCTTCAGGATCTCATCGGACTGTCGGTGCGAGCGCTGAGCGCGGGCATCTATACTCCGGCTCAGATTGAAGCGGCACTCGTTCATGTTTTCGGCGTCGATTCGCAGCTCGTCGCGGACGGGACGTACTATGTGATTGAGGATGCAGGGACGCTGGTTGCGGCGGGAGGATGGAGCAGTCGCCAAAGGCTGTATGGAGGGGATCAGGCACGAGGCGAGCCCGACCCGACGTTGGACCCAGCGACAACGCCAGCCCGTATCCGCGCCTTTTTCGTTCATCCCGGCTGGATAAGGCGGGGACTCGCACGCTGGATATATCAGGCATGCCAGGGAGCTGCAAAGGCGCGGGGATTTCGGGCGTTCGATGTGGTTGCGACTTTGCCCGGCGAGCCGCTCTATCGCGCGCTAGGGTTCGCGCCTGTCGAGACTATTTCAATCGCCTTACCGGGAGATCTCGTGCTTCCCTGCGTGCGGATGCGCTGTCCTATTGATGCATGAACAGCACGGCATCTGCGCGAAAAGGTGATCGGCGTCTGCGCCTTGTGCCGCGGTGCGCGCCCCGAGAAGCGGGGTCCGACAGGATTGCCTCGGTCAGCCGGGAATTCTCACCGAATCGGCGATGGCGCAGACTGATTCCTGCACCCGGTATTCATAACCTTCCTTCGTGCGCGCAGCGCGCAACCATTCCCGATATTCCGCCCATGTTCCTGTCGGTGGAACCAGATCATGAGGGGGAGCAACGGTCCTGATCAGGCCGGCCTGGCGTGCCCTGCGGTTCCCGTCCCACGCAGATTGCCCGAATCGCCTTACGCCCTCGATCACGAGCGTGCGCTCGAGCGAAGACATTCCCGATTCCATCAGCGCAATCGCCATGATGTTATCGGCCTGGGCACGCGTGCAGTCCTGCCGCCAGTAGAGATAATCGTGCACGATTGCTGCGGTCACGTATCGGTCGGTATTTGTGCGCCGCCCCCGAAGTATCTGCAGCGGTTGCGGTATGGAGGCAAGGTCAGTCACGAATCCCCTTGGAACTATGACAACGTACGGACTGTTCTTTCCTATCTCGTGAATCACGAAGCACCTGGGCTGCAATCCGTTCTCTACAGGGTACATGCATTGAGGATTGAGATTCGACACCTCGGACCAGATGATGCCGAAGTCCTTCAGAGCGTCGATCCCGATGTCTTCGACAATCCCGTCGACGCACGATGGGCCGCGGAGTTCCTTGCTGATCCCCGCCATCACATCATCGTTGCCATCGATGCCGGCTGCGTCATCGGCATGATCACGGCGGTGAACTACGTCCATCCGGACAAGGCGCCACAGCTCTGGATCAACGAGGTTGGCGTGGCGGAGTCGCACCGTCGGCAGGGCATCGGGCGCTGGCTGCTGGATGCAATGCTGGCACACGGACGGACACTGGAATGCACCGAGGCATGGCTCGGCACCGAAGTCGACAACGTTCCAGCTCGGGCACTGTATGAGAGCGGTGGTTCAGCACCGGAGGACTTCGTTCTTTACTCGTTCAACCTGGCGCCTTTACCATAATGACAGACTCTTCAGCAGCTTCCCCGAATTCAGCTCCCGCGCTCGAACGGATCACTGCGCTCGACGTGGTCCGGGGTGTGGCAGTCGCGGGAATTCTCGTCGCAAATGTACTGACGTTCTTTGGACTGTTCGCGATCCCCGACGGGCGGGCCGCTGCACTGCCCACGGCGGCTGCTGACAAGGTTGCGACGTTCCTCGAGCATGTCTTCGTGACGGGCAAGTTCTATTCGATATTCTCGCTGCTATTCGGAATCGGCTTCGGACTCCAACTCGTTCGCGGTGGCGACGCGGCACTACCGAGGTTCCGCCGCCGGCTGTGGATCCTGCTCGCGATCGGCGCCATCCACGCCGTGTTCATATGGGCGGGCGATATCCTCATGCTTTACGCGATGCTCGGATTCACGCTGCCGTGGTTCGCGCGCAAACCGGACCGGTCGCTCCTGCGCTGGACCGTTACCCTGCTCGCCGTGCCCGCGACGCTTTATGTCATCGCGCTCCTTCTCTTCGTGACACTCGGACCAGGCGCATCACCACCGGCCCCTGAAGATTCGGGCATGCCTCCGCATATTCTCGAGACCGTCGCGGCGATGGGAACCGGGGGGCTCAGGGAAGCATTCATCTTCAACCTCGTGCTTCTCGCCGGGCGCTGGATCGACCTCGTGATATCAATGCGATTCCCCAAGGTGCTCGGCATGTTCGTGCTGGGATTTTACCTCGCGCGGTCCGGAATCGTGTTCTCGCTCGCGGATCATCGCCGCACGCTGGTTCGCTGGAGCCTCATCGGATGGAGCGTTGGCCTGCCGGCAAATCTCATGGCGGCATGGGCGATGGAGCAGTGGCAGTATCTGCCGCCTTCATTCGGAGGACTTCTCGGAGTAGTGGCAGAGGCAATAGGGATTCCGCTGCTCGCCATCGGCTACGCATCGACGATCGCGCTGATTGTAGTCGACGGACGCCGCATTCTCAACGCCTTTGCTCCAGTCGGGCGAATGGCGCTAACGAACTACCTGATGCACTCCGTTGTGTGCGTCACGCTTTCATATGGCTTCGGGTTTGGTCTGTGGTGGCGGATCGGAGCTTCCACCGCGATGGGAATCGCCATTGCGATAGTACTCGTGCAGATCCCGCTCAGCGCATGGTGGCTCTCACGCGCGCGGTTCGGGCCAGTCGAATGGATCTGGCGGCGGCTTACCTACGAACAGTCGATTCCGTTCATGCGAAGGGGGGTCGAGCAGCGCCCCGCCGCGATGTCATAAGCCCTTCCCAGTGGCACACCGGGATTTCCTGCTGCCTGCTGTCTGCTGTCTGTCACCTGCCGGTGCTCCCTGCTTCGTGCTTCCTGCAAGACAGTTGCACGCTTTACCGGTAGCGGGTTGCCGTTAGCATCGGCAGGTCGCAGATAGCAGGCGGCAATCGAAAAAACGACATCGCCCGCACGGGCGACTCTCGATGCCGGACCGAGATGTCTGCAGGCGCCTGCGAAAGGCTGAAGGGTGTTGGCGTAGCTGCCTGCTGTCTGTCACCTGCCGGTGCTCCCTGCTTCGTGCTTCCTGCAGGACAGTTGCACGCTTTGCCGGTAGCAGGTTGCAGTCAGCATCAGCAGGCAGCAGACAGCAGGCGGCGATCGACAAAACGACATCGCCCGCACGGGCGACTCTCGATGCCGGACCGAGATTTCTGCAGGCGCCTGCGAAAAAGCTGAAGGGTGTGGGTGTAGCTGCCTGCTGTCTGTCGCCTGCTGGTGCTTCCTGCTGCCTGCTTCCTGCAAGGCAGCAACGACGCTAGCTGCGGTTCCTGCGTGCGGGGCGAGCGTCGGCATCGGCGGAGAGCCGCTTTTCCAGGCCCGTCAGCATTTTTCGAATGTCTTCGATTTCCCCCTCGAAGCGAGCACAGGTCCTGGCATCGATGAGATCGAGGGCTCCTGCCACCAGCAGGTGATTCTCGGCTTCCGTCGAGGACCCAAGGGCAATTCGAGTAAAACGCGCGAATTCGCGATCGCTTTTCTTGGCGCTTCCTTCAGCAATGTTGGAGGGAATGGATAACACGGCGCGAACGAGCTGATCGCGAACGATCGATGCCGTCTTCCCGACAATGACCTCTGAGGCGCGGACGACGTCGACGGCGAACGCGTGCGCTTTCTGCCAGACTTCCAGCTTGCGATAATCGGCCATGTTATAACAGTCGAAAGACATTGTCTCTGAAGCGGCGCCGATTGGCAACGCGTGTCATCGTCGTGATGCACGCTTTGCAGGTAGCAGGTAGCAGGTTGCAGTCAGCATCGGCAGGCCGCAGACAGCAGCAAGCAGCAAGCAGCCAGCGATCGGTAAACGACATCGCCCGCGCGGTGGCGCGACCCCTCAGCTGTCAGGGGTCGTTCGTATCGTGAGTCTTTCCCAATGGAGCACTAGGATTTGGCTGCCTGCTGTCTGTCGCCTGCTGGTGCCTCCTGCTTCGCGCTCCCTGCAAGACAGTTGCACGCTTTGCCGGTAGCAGGTTGCCGTCAGCATCAGCAGGCCGCAGACAGCAGGCAGCGATCGGTATGAACAACATCGTCCGCGCGGTGGCGCGACCCCTCAGCTGTCATGGGTCGTTCGTATCGTGAGTCTTTCCCAATGGAGCACCAGGATTTGGCTGCCTGCTGTCTGTCGCCTGCTGGTGCTTCCTGCTTCGTGCTTCCTGCAAGACAGTTGCAGCTTTGCCGGTAGCAGGTTGCAGTCAGCATTAGCAGGCCGCAGACAGCAGGCAGCGATCGGTATAAACGACATCGTCCGCGCGGTGGCGCGACCCCTCAGCTGTCGGGGGTCGTTCGTCTCGTGAGTCTTTCCCAATGGAGCACCGGGATTCTGGCTGCCTGCTGTCTGTCACCTGCCGGTGCCTCCTGCTTCGTGCTCCCTGCAAGACAGTTGCACGCTTTGCCGGTAGCAGGTTGCCGTCAGCATCAGCAGGCAGCGGACAGCAGGCGGCAATTGGTAAACGAGATCGCCCGCGCGACGCTCGCGTCATTTGACATTGCCGACAAGCCGGTGATCGGGATGTCCGGTGCCACTTCACCGGTTCTCCGATATTGCCTGCATGAGGCTTCCGTCATCGCCACCCAGCTCCCAGATGAACACACCACCGAGTTCATGCTCACGGGCGTAGCGCACTTTCTCTCCGACAGATTCGGGATCATCGTAGCTCACCCACGTTCCGCTGGTTGAATCGAACAGCCAGGGCACGCGAGCCGATGACTCCCAGTGGCGGACATACCGCGGGTCGTTGAGACGCGTTCGGGAGAGCGTTCTCCAGTCTCCGTC
Source organism: Gemmatimonadaceae bacterium (assembly GCA_051005175.1). Lineage (GTDB taxonomy): Bacteria > Gemmatimonadota > Gemmatimonadetes > Gemmatimonadales > Gemmatimonadaceae > UBA4720. The sequence continues at coordinate 44,326 of JBPCJP010000171.1, forward strand.
GCCGCCGCGCCATCCTTCTGGTCGTCCGCCTGGTTGGAACAGTCCAGCATTGACGTTCGGCACACTGCCGTAGGCGCGCCCGTAAAACGGAATCCCCACGAGAAGCTGTGCTGCGGGAACGCCGGCCTCTCGAAACGCGCGAATCGATACGTCAGCATTGAAAGACGCAGTGGGATCTCCTTCTGCCGCGTACAACGGTGAATTGAATCCCGTCCGGCTCGACCCGGCGTGGTAATCGTATGTCATCACGTTTATGAAATCGAGCAGAGGCACGATTCGCTCTATCTCGAGGTTGGCGATCGCTCTCGGGTTTGCCGACACCGCGATCGCGAGCTCGTAATGCCGGCGATCCCTCGCCCCCTCCGCATCGAGCTGCCGCCGCAGCTCGGCCAGAAGGAGCGTGAAATTCTCCTTATCGGCTGGTCGCCTGACATTGGTTTCGAGTCCGCCGGATACCGGAAACTCCCAGTCGAGGTCGATTCCGTCGAAAAGCCCCTGAGTCTGGCGAATGAATACATCGATTGCCGATTCCGTGAACAGCCGTCGGCTCGAGTCGGTAAGTGCCGCGTCGGAGAACTTCCCTGATCCGGTCCAGCCACCAATTGAAACGACGAGCCTCAGATGCGGGTTCAGCTGCTTCAGCCGCCGCAGCTCGGCGAAGTTTCCACCGGGATTAGTGAGATTTCCGGTTTCGCAGACTCCGATATCGGCGCACGGATCGCCGAGTCCTACGTGGCCGTCGTCGCCGATTCTGCCGAAAGCATAAAAGATGTGGGTGAGGTCCTTACCGGGGAGTTCGGCGATTTTTGTTCCCTTGCTTCGCACCCCCCACGACGCGAGATACCCGACAACGCGCATCTGGTTGACGCTGGATGGCGTGGCAGGGGCTGGCTGCCGCGCTGATGTGCAGGCGACAGAGGTCGCGAGCGCCAGGAAAAACAGTCGGTTGATGCGCATGAGAATGGGTGGGGCGTAAGCCTGCGAATGTGCCCAACCGTCAGCCCCGGGGGAATACCCCGATTGCCTTCGGCAGGAAGGTTGCACTGCACGGGGAAGTCCCGGTGCACGGTACCTTCTCGAACTCCAACTCACATGCCTGATGAGACACGCAGCGACACCTCAGACGACAAACCGGCGGATCCGGCGGATGGAGGCGCGGAGCCCACTGACGCCGAGGCGCAGCGCGAGATCCGGGAGCGGGTGACGCGGCTCGCTTTCGGGGGCGACCCCGCGAAGTTCGAGGAATTTGTGCGTGAGATCGTCAGGACGACGCCAGCTGGAGTCGATGTGATTCTGCGCGGAAGCTCGATAACTGGTCACAAGCACGGGTCTGACGAGCCATTCGACGCAGACGGGCCGGGAACGAGCGATCTCGACGTGACTTTCGTGGGGGGCGACATGGTGATGCTCTTTCGTGAATTCCACATCCCGGGTATCCACTCTGTGCCGCTCAGTGAGCAGCATCCTTTCGCGTCTCCGCAACTTTCGCCACTTCGAAAGCGACTGTGCGAAATGGTGCAGCGGCCAGTGAATCTTCAGGCGACTACGTCGCTGGTGCAGAATGTTCGAGATGCGACGATGGACCAGCCATATCTTGTGCTTTTGACGCAGCCAGAGGAAGTAGAGGCGGGAGAGTAGTCTTGCGGCTGCTCACCTACAACATTCGCGAGGGCGGAGTTGGCCGCGCCGAACAGATCGCGGAAGTGATAAGGGCCGCGAACCCTGATGTCGTTGCGCTGCAGGAGGCGAGATATCCTGCCGTCGTCGAGCAGATCGCCGGCCTGGCGGGATTTCCGTACTCGGGATCGAAGCGGTCACACTCGACCGGTTTCCTGAGCAAAGTGCCGGTGACGGAGTACGCCTGGCGTTATCCGCCACGAACCCGGCATGCGATCCTCGAGGTCTCACTCGCTGACGGTTTCCCGAGATTGTTCGTGCTGCATCTGCGCGCGTGGTTCTCCAAGTGGAGTGAAAGGCAGCGCGCGCGCGAGCTCCGAGGTCTTCTGGATGGAATCAAGGAGCAGCTGATAAAGGAGGAGCACGCATTCGCGTTTCACATCCTCGCCGGCGACTTCAACGCCCTGGCTCCGGGAGAGGTGCTCGACCCTTCGCACATGCCGAGGTGGATTCAGGGGATGATCTGGGTCAGCGGGCGCGACATCGCGCGCAGCACGATCGAGATGATGCAGTCCGAAGGTTACGTCGACGCGTGGCGCGCTCTTAATGCGGACATGGAGGGCGACCGCGGATGTACTTTCCCTGTCTGGAATCCGCATGTGAGGCTCGACTATGTTTTCACGCCCGCCGGCTACGCTTCCCGTTTCATCGCCTGCGAGGTCGTGCGGTCGCCCGAGGCGGTACGAACTGCATCCGATCACTTTCCGCTTCTTGTCGAGATCTCGGATAAGGAACAGGTCCATGTACCGGCACGCCCTACCAAGAATCGAGCGGCAACTGACAGGCCCTTCAGAGACCAATAGTGAATCCTGAACAAGCATACGCCGAGCTGATCCGTCTCTCGCGTGAAAGAACCGTTCTGTCGTCGTGTGCCGGACTCCTGCAATGGGACTCCGAGATATACATGCCGCGTGGCGGCGTGAAGCACCGCGGCGACCAGCTTGCACTCCTCGCGGGACTCGCGCACGACCGTGCAACCGACCCACGCCTTGGCGAGCTGCTCGGCACTGTCGAAGCGTCATCGCTGGTGAGCGATACCGAAAGCCCCGAAGCCGTAAACGTGCGAGAGCTCAGGCGCGACTTCGACCGCGAGACCCGCCTGCCGCGGCGACTCGTCGAGGAAATGGCGCGCGTGTCTGCGCTGTCATCCCGGGCTTGGGCGGACGCGCGCGAAAGGGATGACTTCGAGAGCTTCGCCCCATGGCTCGACAAGACCTTCGCGCTGGCCCGGGAGAAAGCTGATGCCATCGGTCATACCGGAGTGCGGTACGACGCTCTCCTCGATGACTACGAGCCCGGGATGACGACAAAGCAGCTGTCGTCACTTTTTACCGACCTTCGCGCCCAGCTCGTTCCACTCGTTGAATCCCTGCGCGATAAGCCTTCGCCGGCTCACGTTCTCGATCGCGAATTTCCGCTCGACCAGCAGCGCGCCTTCGCCGAGGGGCTCGCGGGGAAGCTGGGTTTCGATCTCGAAGGTGGCCGCTTCGACCTCGGCCCGCATCCCTTCTGCACGACGATAGGGCCCGGCGACGTTCGCATAGCGGCGAGATATCATCCTCGTAACTTCGCCAGCGGGTTCCTGGCGGTAATGCATGAAACCGGACACGCGCTTTACGAGCAGGGTCTCGATCAAGCGCACTTCGGAACACCGATGGGTGAGGCAGCATCACTTGGCATTCACGAATCACAGTCGCGCCTGTGGGAGAACCTCGTCGGGAGAAGTCACGGATTCTGGAAGCACTTCTATCCCCAGCTTCAAGGGGCCCTCGACGTCAACGATGTTTCGCTCGACGAGTTTCGCGAAGTGATTAACCACGTCAGGCCGGGCCTTATCCGCGTCGAAGCTGACGAAGTCACGTACAACCTTCACATCATCATCAGGTTCGAGCTCGAGCAGGCACTTCTCTCCGGGGATCTTCAGGCACAGGATCTTCCCGGCGAGTGGAACGACATGTACCAGCGCTACCTGGGCGTAACTCCCGACAGCGACAGGAACGGCTGCCTCCAGGATATACACTGGTCCGAGTCTCTGATCGGCTACTTCCCGACGTATACGCTTGGCAACGTCTACGCGGCTCAGCTGTTCGCTGCCGCCGAACGTGCGGTGGGTCCGCTGGAGAACGCTTTCGCTGCCGGAGAGTTTAGCCCCCTCCGCGACTGGCTCGGCCAGCATATCCACTGCCTCGGCAAGCGTTTTCCTGCGGTCAAGCTGGTGGAGAGGGCAACAGGGACTGCGCCTGACACTTCAGCCCTGGTTGGCAGTCTCTCAAAGCGATATCTGGCGTCGGCCTGAAATTGTGATGACACAGCCCGGCGAGTCCTTTGGTAGCTTGTGTCAATAGTTGCATAAAGATACTAACTGCGGACTGCGGACGTACTGCGGACGCCGACCCGGACTACTGCGGACTAGTGACTAGTTGCGCTACTACGGCAGGGCAGGTACCGCCAGAACCCCCTTCACGAGAAACTGACCTCTCGGAAACGCGTAACTGTCACGGTTGAAGTAGTCCGCCTGCATCACCTCGACCCGGTGACGCGATGCGGCGCAATGCCACGTCTCGAACGATTTCGGTCTCGCTCTGCCGAACACCGAGGGGACTAAGACACCGACATTCACTCCTCCCTGATCATCGCGGGCAGAAGGGTATTTGAATGCCTGGACGCCGGCGCCACGCATTACGGTGCCGAGGGGCTGGGATGAGGCGTAACTCGTTGGTGACGTGATGGCCAGGTGATGTGCGTCGAATGGTGGCGCGACGAGATCGATTCCGCGCGATGTGCGAACCCGGGCCGTGAATGCGGTGAGCGGCGTCTCGACCGTGCCCAGCTCCGCCGCAGTCCCTTCGAGGAATACCATTCTATAGTATGCGACCTCGGCGAACGCAGTACGCCGGTCGAGTGATCCATACCATATCCCGGGCTCGTTGCGTCCGCCGAAGCGCGAACCGTGCTTCAAGGGCGGATACCTGAATGGCGTGAAGAGCAGGTAGTGAAGCCGGCCGCCTGTGCGATCGGCCGGCTTCACTCGATCGATCAACTCCTCGAGGAGCGCCTGCTCCTCGTTCGAGTCGACGAGCTTGCGGGTCGAGATCTGATGCTGCGCCTCCACCACCCGCCATGGCGAGAGCTGGAGTGGCTTCAGCTCAGAGTCGCCCGCGCATCGCGTCCAGATACTGGACGACATCTATGAGTCCTTCGACTGTGCGGATTCGATCGGCGGGAATTCCGCCGATGTGATGGTTGTGCGAATGAAGCCACGTCCGGGCTTTGTCGTCGTCTCCGCCAACCAGCGCGTCGAGTGACCTGAAGAGACGGAGGAAGAGCAGCGCCAGCTCCCCTTCTTTCCGCTCCGGGGCGAGTCCTCGCCCGGTTCGGAGGCGTGAAATCGATGCCTCGCTCGTGCCGATGATTTCACCCAGGGCTCTGTTGCGCAGGCCGAGCCGGGCCGCGGCGGAAAGGGTGGCTTTGGCGAGAACCGGCCCGGGCTGGGGCTTAGTGTCGTGAGTGAGCGGCGAGGTGGTCATTCAACTGGAAGATATTGCGAATTTCTTGCAATTGCAAGCCTTTTTACTGGCCGGGACGCTCGTCTCTGTTGGAGACGTCGTCCTGATCGACAGGATCTGAAACCTCCTGAATCTCGTCGCCCGGACGGAGGCCGGCGCGCGCGTCGCCGGTTCTGGGAAAGGGCCTGATCTCGTCGAGCAGCGGGGGCGGGGGTTGCTTGCGGCGGATGAGAAGCGCGAGAACCACCGCCACCACGATGACAATCAGAATGAGCCTGATCACAGCCGTCTCCTCCTCATGAGATGCTGAAAGTTATAGCAGGGGGCCTAGATTGCGGCATGGCATCCCGGAGAGTCGTCGTCATCGGAGCAGGCGCAGCCGGGTCGATGGCGGCAATTCTCGCGGCGAGAGGCGGTGCCGTGACCACTCTTCTCGAACGCACGCGCGACGGCGGCAGGAAGATCCTCATAAGCGGCGGCGGGCGGTGCAACGTGCTGCCGATGGCCGTGGACGAGTCCCAGCTAGTCACCGACTCGGCGCCGCGCTCGCTGCGAAAAATCCTTCGCTCATGGCCGCTTCATGAGCAGATCGCGTTCTTCGAGAACGATCTCGGGATTCCGCTTGCTGAGGAGCCCGAATCCGGAAAGCTGTTCCCGCGATCGAACAGGGCTCGCGACGTTCGCGATGGACTTCTCTCCGCTGCGCGAAGCGCGGGCGCGACTGTTGATACCGGAACTGTAGTCAGCGGCTTTGCCCGGCACGACGGCGGGTGGCGAGTGACGTCCGAAGGGCGGCCGCCCATGGAATGCGATGCGGTGATCGTTGCGACCGGCGGACTGTCCGTCCCGAACACCGGCAGCGACGGACTCGGGCTGCGAGAGCTCGCCCGGCTCGGTCACGCCATGAGCCCGACTTACGCCGCACTCACGCCGCTCACCGCGACGAATTCTCCTTTCGCTTCACTCAGCGGAGTTTCGCTACGCGTCACGATAACCGCGCGTGACGTGAAAAACGAACGGCATGCAACGGCGACAGGAGGCTTCCTCTTCACCCATCTCGGCTACAGCGGCCCGTCAGTGCTTGATGTGTCGCACGTCGCAGTTCGATCCCGCAGTGAATCAGACGGATCCGCGCGCGTCACGGTCCAGTGGACGGAGCTCGACGCAGCCGGCTGGAATAAAGCGCTCACGCCTCGCGGAAACCGCACAGTTGCAGGTGCTGTCCGGCCGCACCTGCCTGACCGGCTCGTCGCGGTGCTTCTTTCGCTCGCAGACTGCGATCCGGCCCGATCGCTCGCTGAGCTTCGCCGCGAGGAGCGCCATCGCGTGATCGAAAAGCTGACAGAGTGCGAGCTTCCATGGGACGGAGACGAGGGTTATCGCAAGGCGGAGGTAACCGGCGGGGGCGTCAGTCTCTCGGAGGTGAACCCTGTCACCATGGAGAGCAGGCGGCACGCGGGACTGTTCATCTGCGGCGAAGTCCTCGACGCTTTCGGCCCGGTGGGTGGCTACAATTTCCTCTGGGCATGGGCTACGGGGAGGGCGGCCGGCATCCACGCCGCCTTGTAGCCCGGGAGGTGTTTCGGACCGCGGAGCTGGAGTAGATTTTCCGGCACAACCATCCCAGGGTCGAGAACGATGACACGCTACTCAAGCATCCTCGAGACGGTCGGAAACACTCCGGTCGTCAGGATCAACAAGCTCGCTCCCGAAGGCGTCGACCTCTTCGTGAAGATCGAAGCCTTCAATCCGCTCGGATCCGTAAAGGATCGCCTCGCGCTCGGTGTCATTGAAGATGCTGAACGCACCGGCGCACTCAAGCCGGGCCAGACGGTGGTCGAGGCGACAAGCGGAAACACCGGCATCGGACTCGCCATGGTCTGTGCCGCAAAGGGTTACCCGCTCGTAGTGACGATGGCCGAGTCGTTCAGCGTCGAGCGCCGTCGCCTGATGCGATTCCTGGGAGCGAAGGTGGTGCTCACACCTCCCGCCCTCGGCGCGACGGGCATGGTTCAGCTGGCGATGGAGCTTGCGGAGAAGCACGGTTGGTTCCTCACCCGCCAGTTCGAGAACGAGGCGAACGCGGACATGCATTCGCGCACGACTGCCCGGGAGATCCTGGATGACTTCGCGGGACAGAAGCTCGACTATTTCGTAACCGGCTTTGGGACAGGCGGTACACTCAAGGGCGTGGCGCGCGTGCTCGAAAAGGAGAGCCCGGAAACTCAGATCGTGCTGGCTGAGCCGGCGGATGCCGCGATGGTGACGAGCGGAGAGAAACAGGCCCGGAAGGATGACGGATCACCTGCGTCGCGCCACCCTGCGTGGAAGCCGCATCCGATTCAGGGGTGGAACCCGGATTTCATTCCAAAGCTGACGGGGGATGCAATCGAGGCGGGATATGTCGACAGGGTGATTACCGTGTCGGGCCCCGACGCAATGCGCGCGAGCCGGGAGCTTGCGCAGAAAGAGGGAATTTTTGTCGGTACGTCGGCCGGCGCGTCCTTCACTGCCGCGATCCAGGTCTGCAACGATGCGCCGAAGGGATCGACGATTCTCTGCATGCTTCCCGATACCGGCGAGCGTTATCTCTCGACTCCGCTTTTCGCGGATATCCTGCCGGACATGAATGACGAGGAGCGGGCTATCCTCGAATCGACGCCGACCTTTACGCACATGGGGGAAGCCGGGGGCGTGCCGCCGCGCTAAAGGGTTTGACCGGCCTGAATTCGTCAGGAAACCAGGGGGTGGGGAGACCAGTGAGAAAAACAGTGAGACCGTTGAGGTGATTTCGAGATCGGACGACTTGCTTGCGCGGGATTGTCTATTCTGTTCTGGGTAAGAACCAGACGAACTCCTCATCGGTCTCACCGTTTTCTCACTGGTCTCCACCCCCCCCCTGATGTTGCGTCCGACCGGCATCCTCGCACCACCGGCGTCAACCGCATAGTTTCCCGCTCCGATGCGAGCGCTTCGACTTACAGCCCCGGGATCGCCGATCGAGCTCCACGATGTCCCCACGCCGCAGGCCGGGGATGGGGAAGTGCTCGTGCGCGTTCATGCCGCAGGCATCTGTCATTCAGATGCCCACTATCGGTCGGGTCGATCACCGGCCGGTCCGCTGCCCCTGATTCTCGGACATGAAGTTGCCGGTGTGGTCGAAAGCACCGGCCCGCAGGTCTCGACTGTCCGCCCCGGTGACCGCGTCTGCCTTCATTACCTCACGACCTGCGGCCATTGCGACCAGTGCCATCGCGGCAATGAGCAGTTCTGCCATTTCGGATCGATGCTCGGACATTATCGCGACGGGGGCTGGGCGGAATACATAGTAGTGCCCGAGCGGAACGCCGTTGCCCTGCCCGAGGAGATACCGTTCGAGCACGGCGCGGCGCTCATGTGCTCGGCCGCCACTTCATTCCATGCCCTCAGAAAGTCCCGGCTGAAGCCCGGCGAGACTGTGGCAATCTTCGGAACCGGCGGACTCGGTATGGCTGCAGTACAGCTCGCGAAGGCATTCGGCGCCCGCGAGGTTTATGGCGTAGACATCCATGAGGCGAAGCTGCAAAGCGTAGCGGAGCTCGGAGCGATTCCGGTCGATGCAAGCCAGAGGAATCCAGTCGACGCGCTGCGCGAGCACACAGGCGGCCAGGGGGTCGACGTCTCAGTCGAGCTCATCGGGCTTCCGCTGACAATGCAGCAGGCGGTCAAGTCCCTCGCCGTACACGGGCGCGCGGTAGTCGCCGGCCTTGCAGCACACCCGCTCGAGATCGACACATATCGAGACCTCCTGGGCCGCGAGGCGGAGGTCATAGGGGCAAACGATCATCTTCTGGCCGAGCTGTCGCCGCTGATCGAGCTGGTGCGCCTGAAGGCACTCGACATGAGCCGGGTCGTACGCCAGACCGTGCCTCTCGGCGCAGACGCGGTGAACCTGATTCTCGACAAGCTCGACGCCTTCGAAGCGCCTGAGCGGACAGTGATAATCCCAGCGAACTGAGGACGCTCTTGTAAGGGGATTGAAAAGACGGCGTCCATATGTTCCATCTTTGCCCGGGTCAGGTAGATTTTCGAGGTCCCCCGAGCTCAACCCGACTCGATCCTTAGTGATATGAACAGATTGCTTCGCTTCTCCCTCCCCGTGGCCATCGCCGGTATCGCCGGCTGCAGCACCATTCCGGCCACTCCTGTCGCGACTGCACCTGCAACCTCGGGCGTCCGCATCGACTACGTGCACGAGACGCTGCCCAACGGGCTTAACGTCATCTACCACGTCGATCGCACCGCTCCGATAGTCGCTGTCAACTCCTGGTACAACGTCGGCTCCAAGCACGAGCAGCTCGGCCGCACCGGACTCGCGCACCTCTACGAGCACATCATGCTCTTCAAGGGCTCGCGCAACATCCGCGACCAGGAGCGGTTCGCCCTCCTCGAGCAGGCAGGAGGGCGCGCCGGTGTCGAGATCAACGGCACGACGAGTTTCGACCGGACCAACTACTTCCAGCAGGTTCCGTCTAACCAGCTCGAGCTTGCGCTCTGGATAGAGGGCGACCACATGCGAACGGCAGGCGAAGCGCTGACGATCGAGGCGGTGAGTGCCCAGCGTGAGATCGTCAAGAACGAGCGCCGCCAGTCGAACGACAACCAGCCGTACGGCAGCTGGGTGGAAAGAATGGTTGGGCACGCATTCCCGGCCGGCCACCCATACAGCCATACGGTGATCGGGTCGATGGACGACCTGTCGGCCCAGACGCTCCAGGACGTGCAGACATTCTTCAGCCAGTACTACTCGCCCGACAACGCAGTGATGGTGATTGCGGGAGATATCGACATAGATCAGGCGAAGGCTCTCGTGAGAAAACACTTCGGGACTATCCCGCGGGGTCTTCCTCGTCCCGCGCTTCGCTCGACAGCTGTTCCCGCGACTATGGCAGCTCCACGGCGCGAAGTCGTGAATGATGCAAACGCCAGGACCCCGGCCATTTTCATGGGTCATCGCGTTCCTCCAGCGCGCGCAGAAGGCTCGGCAGCAGTTTCTCTTCTCACCGCAGTTCTAGGCAGCGGCCGAAGCAGTCACCTCAATTCGACGCTCGTGCGCGAGCGGCAGGCTGCGACAAGCTCGACTGCATTCAACTTCGGTCTGGTCGAAGGCTCAGATCTTTTGATAGCGAATGCCGTCGGCCGTCCCGGTGCGAATCCTGATTCAGTCGAGGCAGCACTTGCCAGCGCGCTCGATGCTGCAGTCGCCGCGATAACTCCCGAGCAGCTTGCCAGGGTGAAGGCGGCGGTACGTTTCCAGTTCGTCAACGGGCTTCAGACGATGGGTGGCTTCGGCGGCCGGGCAGATCGTCTCGCCGAGGGACAAACGTTCTACGAAGATCCCAACTGGGTAAATCGGCGTCTGACCGAGCTCGATGCTGTTTCCCTCGAGCAGCTGCGATCCCTCGCTTCCATGTACATCACACCGAATAACAGAGTGACACTAGTGTTCATTCCAGCTGCGCCAGCCGCGCCGGGAGGCAACTGATGCGTCGCAATCTCCTGACCGGCCTCGCCGTCATCGTGCTGTCAGTCCCGGCAATAGCCCAGGAGCCTGAGCGTGAGACTCCGCCGCCTCCGGGTCCGCTTCGTCCTTTCAGCGTTCCGCAGATCCGTGAAACGCGCCTTCCGAACGGATTGCGGGTGGTGGTTGCAGAGCGCCGGTCGCTGCCGATCGTGCACGCCCGCATCATCGTGAACGCCGGCGCGATCAATGAGCCGGCAGACAAGAGCGGACTTGCAACCCTCACCGGAACTCTTCTTATCGAAGGTGGAGCGGGCGGAATGAACTCCGCCGAGCTTGCCCAGCGCATAGATGCTCTTGCGGCGCAGGTGGTTTCGTCCGCGAGCTTCAGTCTCGCGAACGTGAACGTCACATCGCTGAGCGGCGTGTTTGGTGATGCAATGGGTCTCGCGGCGACAGCACTGCGTTCACCCTCGTTCGATGAGCGCGAGTTCGGACGCGTCCGTTCGCAGTTCCTTTCCGGATACGAGCAGTCGATGGCAAGCGCGGAAGGGGTCGCGAACAGGGTATTTTCACAGGCGATGTTCCGGCCGGAGGCGCCGTACTCGCGCAGCCCATCGGGCACTGCCACGACGCTCAACGCGATAACGCGCGCCGACGTTGTTGCATGGCATTCGCGGATGTTTGCGCCCGGTAATACGACGATTCTTTATGTCGGCGACATCGCCTTTGACGACGCGGTTGCGCTGAGCACCCGCCTTTTCGGCGACTGGTCGGCGCCTTCCCCCGCCGTCACGCTGCCTGCCAATCCGCTCCAGACCTCCGGCTCGACCCGCGTGATACTCGTCGACAGGCCGGGATCCGTGCAGTCAGCCATCTTCGTCGGCGTGCCGGGGATCGCGACGGTCGATGACGACTTCTTCAGAATGACAGTTCTCAACCGGATTCTTGGAGGAGGGTTTACCTCACGCATCAACACGAATCTGCGTGAGCGCCGCGGCTTCACGTATGGCGCAGGCACCCAGCTTTCTGCGCTCCAGAACGCCGGCACTTTCTTCGCGACGAGCTCGGTGAGGACCAATGCCACGGATTCGGCGCTCGTCGAAGTGATGAACGAGTACCAGCGGATTGCGGCCGAGGCGGTGCCGGCTGCGGAGTATCAGGCGGCTGTGAACAACATCGTCGCGAGCTTCCCTGCGTCGGTTCAGAGCGTGCAGGAACTTGCGAACCGCCTCCAGACCCTGCTGATCTACGACATGCCGCTGGATTATTACAACACGTACCGCGAGCGACTGTCCGCCGTGACGGCGGGCGAGGTCCAGGCGATCGCCGCGCAGCGGCTAGTGCCGGGAGCGGTGACGATGGTCGTCGTGGGAGATCTGGCGACTATCGAGGCGCCGATCAGGGCGCGGAATTTCGGCAACGTCGAGGTATGGAGCCGGGAAGGGACGAAGCTCAGATAGGCAGGTCGAGAGCATCGCAATTGATCTCACCACAACTTCGATATTACTGACCTACCGCATCTCGAGAGGCCCTGTTGACTGAGCTGCCATCGTCTGCCGCGCCCGCTCGAGCGGGCTGGTTAAATCGTTCGCTGACGTTCATCGAGCGGGTCGGCAATGCGCTCCCGCACCCGGGCACTCTCTTCGCGCTGATGGCCCTGCTCGTAATCGTGGTTTCGGGAATCGCGGCCCAGTTCAACATCGTTGTCACGCATCCGGGAACTGGCGCGGAGATACGGCCCGTCAACCTCATGTCACTCCCGGGGCTGCATCGCATTCTCGAGAGCATGGTGACGAACTTCACGAGCTTCGCCCCATTGGGAACGGTCCTCGTTGCGATGCTCGGTATCGGCATCGCTGAAGGGAGCGGACTGATCGGTGCTGCGCTGCGGAAGCTCGTGATGGCGGCGCCCGCGCGGCTGCTCACGTTCGTGATCGTTTTTGCCGGTGTGATGTCGAACACGGCGAGCGAGATCGGCTATGTGCTGCTGGTACCACTTGCTGCATCGATCTTCCTCGCGGCGGGACGGCATCCGCTGGTGGGACTGGCGGCAGCGTTCGCTGGAGTGTCAGGCGGGTACAGCGCAAACCTCCTTCTCGGTACTGTCGATCCGCTGCTGTCGGGACTCTCGGAGGAGGCGGCGCACATACTCGATCCGACGCGGGTCGTGAACCCGACGGCGAACTACTACTTCATGTTCGTGTCGACGTTCCTCATCTCCGCGGTCGGGACATGGGTGACTGAAAAGATCGTTGCGCCCCGGCTTGGCGAGTACACCGGCGACGAGAAGCCTGAGGGATTGCGGGACATGACACCCGAAGAGCGGCGTGGTCTCCGCTGGTCATTGTATGCGACGTTGACGATCGCCGTGCTGCTCCTGTGGTCCGCTCTGCCGGCGGGGACGATTCCCGGCGCTGGCTGGCTGCGCAATCCGGAGACCGGTGAGTTCCTCCGCTCGCCGTTCATGAGCAGCATCGTGGCAATCATCTTCATAACCGGCGCCGCGCTGGGTATCGCGTATGGAGTGGGCGCCGGCACCTACCGGAACGACGCCCAGGTGATGAACGGCATGGGCGCGGCGATGAAGACGCTGGGGCTCTACATGGTGCTCGTGTTCTTCGCGGCACAGTTCGTCGCCTACTTCAACTGGACGAATCTCGGATTGATAGTCGCGGTAAAGGGTGCCGATGTTCTCAAGGCGAGCGGACTTGGTCCCGTTCCGCTGATGCTGAGTTTCGTGCTCGTTTCCGCGTTCATAAACCTGTTCATGGGGAGCGCATCGGCGAAATGGGCGATCATGGCGCCGGTGTTCGTGCCGATGTTCATGCTGCTGGGTTATTCGCCCGAACTGACCCAGACGGCATACCGGATTGGCGACAGCACGACAAACATCATCTCTCCGATGATGACGTACTTCGCTCTCATTGTAGCGTTCGTGACCCGATACCAGCCGAAAGCGGGAATTGGTACGGTGATCGCGACGATGCTTCCCTATTCCATCGCGTTCATGGTGGTGTGGATGGTGATGCTGATGGTGTGGATGATGCTTGGTCTGCCTACCGGGCCGGGTGCACCGCTATTCATTGCGGGTAACTAGCCGGACTTTGTGAAGTTCCGGTAACTACCTGCCGATTGCCCGGCGAACAGCGGCCGCGGTGCCTCCGCCTCCGCCGATGCTGATCCCGGCGTAAACGGTGTAGTAGCTCGTTTCGGATCCGCTGGATATGAAATGCGCGCCGATGAAGGGGCTCACCTGCCGCATCGCATAGAGGATCCCCGCGCCCGCCCCGAATCCAACCTTTGTTTCCGAATCAGAATCACCGTTGGAGTAATCCGAGTCGTACTTGTGCTGGACGGCTCCTATTCCCCCGCGCACGTATGGCTTGAACGGACTGGATGAAGTCGCCCCGATCAGGTAGCTGAGCTCAGCCAGCAGCGCGGAGATGTTCGTGGCATCGTCGAGCTCGCCCTCGTAGGGAATGTGGGCATAACTTGCCGTCGCGCCGATTCCTAGTCCGGGCAGCGACGCAATCGGCGTGTCGAGTCCGGCAAAGCCCATCCAGCCGGTCTCTGTGTTGTCGCTGAGGTCACCGGCCCCCATCGCGATTCCGCCTCCCAGGTGGAAGCTCAGACCCTGTGCCTGAATGCTGCCGGACGACAATGCTACCGCTACGACGAGAGCTGCGAGAAAGAGCATGATGCGCTTCATCGATCCCCTCCGGATACGGTTTCGCTGCCGTCAGGTCCGTGTTAGCCCTGGCGCGCCGCGCCCAAACGATAGTTAACCGCCGTTTGAGCGCAGCAGTTTTCTATCTGGCGGGCGTGCTTCGCCTTGCCTTGTGCGCATTGGCCCGCACATTGGGGCGAAAACGCACATCGCGTGCAGCACCAGCTTGATTCTAGGTGGCCATCGCTCCAAGCATCCAGGCGCAGGCGAGCGCTCCATAGATGCCAAGTATGTAGCCGGCGACCGCCATCAGGAGTCCGACCGGCGCCATCGCCGGATGATAGACTCCCGCGACAACCGGCGCTGACGCGGCGCCACCGATGTTCGCCATGCTGCCGGTTGCAATGAAGAACAGCGGCGCGCGGACGATCCTTGCCGCCGTGAACATCACCGCGATGTGCACGAGGATCCAGACAACTCCTGCGGCTATGTAGAGCGGCGTTTGAACGATTGCGCGAAGATCAGCCTGCGCTCCGATAGCGCCGAGGAGGAGGTAGAGCGCTACGTATCCGATGCGCGACGCGCCCGTTTCCTCCAGCCGGCGAGCGGGGGTAAACGACAGCAGGAGACCTCCGGTCACGACGATGAGAACAGCCCATGTCGTGCGGCTGATGATGGTCGGATCACCCAGTGCCGGCAGCTGACCGGATAACGCAAATGCCGCAACCGCACCGCCAAACCCGAGCCCGATGATCATCGCAAGATCGCGCAGCTCAGCCGGTTTCCGCTTCTGGTCGATCGCGGCGAGGCGCGCGTTCGTCTCCTCGATAACCTCCGTGCGGGCGCCGGTTCGCTGATCGTACCTGCGCTGCCACGTGCTGAGAAAAAGGAGAATCCCCATCCAGCCGTAACCGACGACGGTGTCGACGACTATGAGCGGACCAAGAACATCCTGCGGCGTGCCGACGCTCTGCGCGATGGCGACCATGTTCGCCGTTCCGCCGATCCAGCTCCCGGACAGTGCGGCAAAGCCTTTCCATGCATCCGGCGGAAGAAAATTGCGAAAGATTAGAAACGATACTGCGGCACCGGCGATTACCCCGATCGTTCCTGCCACCATCATGAAGGTCGCCATCTTCCCGAGCTTGAGGATGCTCCGGAGGTCGACTGCGATCATGAGAAGCAGCAGCGCGACGAGAAGCAGGTAGCGCGTCATCCACGCATATGCGGGAGAGGCGAGGGGAATGATCCCCGCGGCGCTGGAGAGCGTTGGAACGAAATAGGCGAAGATCACGGGCGGCACTATCTCGAACGCTTTCCTGAATTTCGGCAGGCCGCTAAGCCAGAATACGAGGGCCAGCATTGCCGCGATGTAGCCGAAGACTGAGACGGGGTCAGAAATCATAAGGGTAGATTCGTGAATCGCAGAAAACGCCGGGAGCTTCGCTTGCTGTTGGCTGTTAGCAATGTTAGCACTTGGCTGTTAGCCGTTTAGACTGACGAAAAAGCAACCGGCTGGGTTGAGGAATCAAAATATGGCTAACAGCCAAGCGCTAATATTGCTAGAAAATATGACTGGGCTGGCCTCCGGGTTCAGCGTGGGTTACCTCCTCACGATTGACCCGGAGTTGCCAGAGCCACAGGCGACGGTGCTACTGTCGCCATTCCACGGAGACCAGCCCATGTCATCATCAATTCAAGCTTCAGGAGCAGTTCCCCCCTCCTCTACGATCTACATCGGAATGGATGTGCACAAGGACTCGGTCACTATCGCGGTCCTCCCGGCAGGTGCATCCGCTCCTACGAGAGTCGACCGGCTCCCGTCCGATTACGGCAAGCTCAGGCGATATCTCGCTCACATTGCTCGTGATGGAAATCTTAAATGCTGCTATGAAGCGAGCGGTGCGGGGTATGTGCTTCAGAGAGCCATGGTGGAGTGGGGCTTCGAGTGTGAGATCATCGCACCCTCTCTCATCCCTCAAAGACCCGGAGTCCAGAGAAAGCATGATAAGCGGGACGCAACTGATCTCGCACGGCTTTACCGTGCGGGAGAGCTCACGACCATCAGGATTCCATCGCAGACAGAGGAAAGGGTCCGCGACATCGTCCGGCTTAGAGAGACGCTGCAGCGAGAGCTCATGAAGTCTCGCCACTATGTGCTCAAGTTCCTCACGCGGCGGGGTTTTGTCTTTCGGGAAGGAAAGCACTGGACAGGCCGCCACCTTACGTGGCTCAGAAAACTCGCGAGCGATTCCTCACCGATGACAGTCGAAGACCAGTTCGTGCTTGCGGAGCATCTCGCCCTGCTGGAGTACAAGCTCCACCGCCGCGACGAGCTCGACAAGAAAATCGAGGCCATGGCACTCCTGCCGTTCCTGGCCCCTGCGGTAAATCACCTGAGGTGCTTTCGCGGCTTTGCAGTGCACGGCGCGATGGTGCTGGCAACAGAGGTAGTCGACTGGAGGAGGTTCGAGACACCAGGACAGCTCTCAGCCTATCTCGGACTCGTTCCCCGGGAGAGATCCTCGGGATCGAGAGAAGCCAAAGGGTCGATCACCAAGGCTGGAAACACACACTGCCGCCACATACTGATTCAGGCAGCTTGGAGCTACCGTCATAAACCCAGACTCTCGGCCGAGCTGAAATCAAGACAGGAAGGGATGCCGGCTGCGGTGGTGGCGCAGTCCTGGAAAGCTCAGCAACGGCTCTACAAGCGATACCATCACCTGGCTTACCGGAAATCATCGCAGATCGCAGCAGTGGCCGTGGCTCGCGAGCTCGTAGGCTTTCTCTGGAGCGTTATGAAGGGTCTGCCGACCGCTTCACTCGAAGCGACATCGAATCGCAAACTGAAAGCAGCCTGAAGAATGGAACAGGCCGATCGGCGTGTGCCCTGGCGCTCGATGGAGAGAACTCTCGATGGCTGTTTGTGGCTGGTATCTGTCCAGACCCACGCCGCTAGAATGAGACAGCTCCCGACGAATCCAATTCTTGCCGCTCTGGCAGACAGCGCGAGCTGTGTTGCTAGCTGTGTTGCTAACCGGCGTATAGCAAAAGGATTAACCGTCGCTGCTTCTCCAGGCACACGTCCGATCGACCTTCAACAAAACCATCCGCCAGACCGGCCGCTTGACACCAGCCCAGTCATAGCAACAGCCAACAGCGGGCAAAGCCCCCGACGTTTTACGGCAGGCGCTGGCGCGGCGAAAGGCGGCCGGGGAGCGCAGGTTATGATTAGCCATGCATCCTGACGACTCGAACATCGAGGATGAGTTCCCGCTCGGCGACGGCACAGCCGACAACTCGGCTGATGCCGCCTGCCCGTACTGCGGCGAAAGCGTAACCATTGCGGTAGATCCGGGCGGTGGCAGCTTTCAGCAGTACGTTGAAGATTGCGAAGTGTGCTGCAACCCCTGGCAGGTGAGCTTGAGGTTCATTGACGGCATTGCGTCAGTCGAGCTCACGCCCATCGATTCCTGAGACGATCAACGCCGGAGCATCAATGTCCCGTCGACTGACTTACGCTGCCGCCGCGTCACTTCTGGCTTTTGCATCGGCGGAGACGGCAGCCGGGCAAGTGGTTGCATCTCCCCCGGATCCCATTGTCGAACAGTACAGGCGGATTGCGACCGCAAAGTTTGTCGGCCGTGATACTGTCCCCCTGGCGAGAGCAGCAGCTCCTTCCTATATGGTCGTGACGCCGAATGGGCGCCAGGAAACACGCGGCCAGGCGATTCGTGGTATCCAGAATTTCCGAATCGATTCGATCGCTCTGTCTGAAGTAACTGTTCAGCGAACAGCCGGGACTGCGGTGCTTCTCGCACATCTCACGCTGCATGGAGAGTTGCATGCCGATCTTCCAGACGGACGGCAGGCGCGCGCAAGCCTCACCGGACCGTACCGCGCACTCGCCGTTTTCACTCTGGTGGAAAGTGATTGGCGTCTCGTGGCGGAATCGGTGACACCTGTCCGCCCCCCCGGATCCCCCCACTCAATGAGACCGGGCGCGCCGCCCAATTGATGCGGCGCACCGCCTCACGACAGACCGGTAATGATGCGGAACGACCGTTCCCCGGGCGGGGGCTCTAGTGTTTCGAATCCGCCGCGACAGGCGCAGCACGTCCGGAGAGGTGCCTGCGTCGCGCTTCGAGTGGATCGCAAGGATCGGCTATGCCGCCTGCGGCCTCGTCTACGTATCGATCGGTCTTGCCGCCGTCGCGGTCGCTCTCGGGCTGGCCGAGCATCCGAAAGGGTCGCGAGGCGTGATGATGCTCATTGCGCGCCAGCCCCTCGGCGAACTCGTAGTCGTTGCGCTCGGCGCGGGGCTCGCGGCGTACGCGATACTGAACATTGCCGGCGCGGTCAACGATCCGGAAAGAAGAGGCGCGACTTTTTCCGGGATCCTGATTCGCAGCGCCGATGCGTTGACGGGCGCGTTGTACATCGCGCTCGCGGTTGCGGCTCTTGCCATTGTCGTTGCGCCGGAGCGCAACGGTATGAGCGGCGCTGTGGCATGGGCGAACGGCGTACTCGTGCTTCCGTATGGGGCGACACTGCTTGGACTGATCGGCCTGGCACTTTTCGTCGGTGCGGCCTACCTGGTCTACAGGGCCTGGGATGAGCCGTTCGGCAACATGCTAGACCGGCGTTCCCTGTCCGCCGATGCGCGCTGGGCGATCGCTGTCGCGGCGCGTGTAGGCACTGTTGCCCGCGCGGTGATATTCGGCATCTGCGGTATGTTCGTCATCCGGGCGGCGGCCAGCGCGGCGCCGGATAGTGTCGCGGATGTCGACGATGCGCTCGCGATGATCGGGCAGGCTGCGTTCGGGCCGCTGCTCCTCATCGTGGCGGGTGCCGGGTTCGTCGCCTACGGCGGGTATCAGCTCGCGAAGGCGAGGTATCAGCGGATCAGCGATTATGCCGCCGGCGCAAACGCCAACGAACTCACTGCTCCGCTGTAAGGCCAGAGGCGTCACGAATAGTGACATTCACCGATGCTCCGTTCAGGGCCACCGACTCTGTCAAGGGTTTGTCCAAGTATTACCTTGACATAAGCTCGACAGCCGCCAATTATCCTTTTCATGCCACCAGCCGAACCACGCCACCCGATAGGAGTCGTCGCCGAGAGAACCGGATTGTCCCCGGATGTCCTCCGGGTCTGGGAACGGAGGTATGGCGTCGTCACCCCGAAGCGGTCACCAGGTGGACAGCGGATCTATTCCGATGCGGACATCGAGAGGCTCCTTCTGCTTCACAGGGCGACCCGGGGCGGGCATGGAATCAGTCACGTCGCGTCGCTGAGCGGAGAGGTGTTAAAGGAGCTGGTCCGGGGCATCGAGTTGCCAGGCCCATTTCCTCCGATCCAGCTCGTGCCCGGTGCGCCGCACCCGGCTGTCGAGGAGGCAATCACTCACACGAGAAACCTTGACCCTGCCGGGCTGGAGACCCTGCTCCGGCGGAGCGTTGCGCGATACGGAATCGTGGCTTTTCTCGACACGGTTGCCGCTCCATTCCTGCGGAGGGTCGGGGAGGCGTGGCACGAGGGGACCCTGACGGTTTCCCAGGAGCATCTTGCCACGGCTGTCGTTCAACGCGTGGTGGGCGAAACCGCCCCCCTGCTCAGCGGGAGGGACGACAGTCCCCTCATCGTCGTTGCGACTCTCGAGGGGGAACGGCACGCAAGCGGCGCCCTGATGGCAGCCTCCACCGCAGCCAGTGAAGGGTGGCGAGTCATCTACCTCGGCGCAGATCTCCCGGCAGGGGAGATTGCCAGGACCGCGATAAGGACGAAAGCCCGGGCCGTAGGGATAAGTATCGTCGTCGCAGACAAAAAGCTGCGCATCGTGGCCGAGCTGCGAGGGATCGAGGAAGCGATAGGCCACGATATCGCCATTCTAGCCGGGGGGGCCGGCGCGGCCGGCCTGAAAGGAAGCAAGGGCCTTTCCCGGACGATCTTTGTCGAGAGCATGTCCGAGTTGAGCCGCGAGCTTGCGGAGATCGGATCACTCACGGCCTGAAAAAAGAGCGGCAGACGGGGTGCTTAGCGTAGCACTTGCATAGACTTTCACCGGGGAACGCTGTGCCCGCCCAGACCCCGGGAGCTCGCAAAAATGAGTCAGGATGTATTGAAGCGTAACAACGTGAAGGTGTCTGGTAACGGCACCCAGCCGATGCTTTTCGCCCATGGCTTTGGATGCGACCAGAATATGTGGCGATACGTCACCCACCATTTCGAGGACGATTACCGGGTAGTTCTCTTCGACTACGTCGGTTCGGGCAAGTCGGATGTCAGCGCGTATGACTCGAAACGATACGGCTCACTGGAGGGGTACGCGCAGGATGTCCTCGATGTGGTTCACGCGCTCGACCTCGAGGAAATCGTTTTCGTCGGGCACTCGGTGAGCAGCATGATCGGTGTGCTCGCCGCGAATGAGGAGCCGGAGCGCTTCGAGCGGCTCATCCTCGTCAGTCCGTCGCCGCGGTATATCAACGATTCGCCGTACGTCGGAGGGTTCGAGCAGCGCGACATAGAAGGACTGTTCGAGATGATGGATCACAATTTCATCGGCTGGGCGAACTTTCTCGCACCGGCTATCATGAAGAACGCCGACCGGCCGGAGCTTGGCTCCGAGCTTACCGAGAGCTTCTGCTCGACTGATCCGGTCATCACGCGCCAGTTCGCCAAGGCGACGTTCCTCGCTGACAACCGCGAGGATCTTTCCCGCGTGAAAATCCCGTCGCTCATCCTTCAGTGCTCTGACGATATGGTCGCTCCGCTCGACGTCGGAGAATACCTGAGCCGGGAGCTCGCCGACAGCACGCTCCGCGTGATGAAGGCAGTCGGGCACTGCCCCCATATGAGCGATCCTGAGGAAACAGTTTCCCTCATCAAGGAATATCTCTCATCTCCGGTTCCCGCCTGACGCCATGCCTCGCGGGCCCATGATGCCGAAGTTGGGAGCTCTCCTCGACCGTGCGCCATGCGGATTCGTCTCATATGGCGACGACAGCAGGATCGCGGCAGTCAATTCGACGCTCGCCGAACGGCTCGGGTACGATGCTGACGATCTCGTCGGGAAGCCGTTCGAGGAGATCCTCGCCACAGGCAGCAGGATATTTCACCAGACGCATTTCTTCCCGCTCGTGAAGCTCCATGGCCGCGGGCAGGAGATCTTCATGATCCTTCGCGGGCGGGACAGCGAGGATGTCGGCATGCTCTGCAATGCCGTGCGACACGAGCGCCATGGCATTGCGTTCACTGACTGCGTGATGATGGAAGTGCGGGAGCGCCGCAAGTTCGAGGACGCCCTGCTCGAGGCGAAGAAGGTCGCGGAACTGGCAAACGCAACGCTCGAGGAGCAGGCAGTGGAACTCGAGCTTCAGCATCATCAGCTCCAGGAGCTGGCCGCGGAGATGGAGGTGCAGAGCGAGCAGCTCCAGGCGCTGAACGTGGATCTCGAGCGTCAGCGCGCGGCGGCAGATGAAGCAAACCTGGCTAAGAGCAATTTCCTCGCGGTGATGAGTCACGAGCTCCGCACGCCTCTGAACGCGATCGGCGGGTACGTTCAGCTTCTCCAGATGGGAGTGCACGGGCCGGTGCTGCCCGACCAGTTGGAAGCGCTCGACAGGATCGACAGGAGCCAGCGCCATCTGCTGCGGTTGATCAACGATGTGCTGAACCTCTCGCGAATCGAGGCGGGGCATGTCGACTACCGGGTCGAGCGAGTTGTGGTTTCCGAGGTTGTTGAAAGCGTGATGCCGATGGTAGAGCCGCAGATGGCGGCGAAGTCTCTACGGATTGAAACTGCTATAGCGCCAGGCATCGAGGCGCGTGCCGATCGCGAGAAGGTCCAGCAGATACTGCTGAATCTCCTGACGAATGCGATAAAGTTCACTCCGCGTGGCGGCAGCATCTGCGTCGAAACGAGCGCAGACGGCCCGAGCGTCCTCCTCCGGGTGATCGACACAGGCGTTGGAATTCCGCCCCACATGATCGAAAAAGTGTTCGAGCCATTTATTCAGGTCGATGCAAGCCGCTCCCGGTCCGCGGAAGGCACTGGTCTCGGACTCGCGATCAGCAGGGATCTCGCCCGGGGAATGGGTGGCGACCTTTCCGTCAGCAGCAGTCTCGGATCGGGGAGTCTCTTCGAGCTTCGCCTCCCGAGGGAGGAGCAGCCGGCGGAGTCGACCCCTAGCTGATTCCTGCCTCGTCCAGCGACCGGCCGATGTCGGCGATCAGCGCGTCCGCGCCTTCGAGTCCTATCGACAGTCGGACGAGCCCAGCCGGTATTCGCTGCGCCTCGAGGTACGGGAGATTGTTCCCGCGGTTTGGCGAGATGACTATGCTCTCGACACCGCCCCAGCTGACGCCGATCCGGAACCTCTCGAGCCCGTTGATGAACTTCCTCACAGCATCGAACCCGCCCGAGGCGATCTCGAAGCTGAACAAACCCGAGTGGCCGGTGAGAGAAGGAGAGGGATCATCGAACGCGGGATGATAGACCGCCGACACGTCAGGCCGCGTTCGGAGATAGCCCGCGACCGCGAGCGCATCTGACTCATGCTGCTGCATCCGCACGGGCATTGTACGAAGCCCGCGCAGGAGCAGCCAGGCGTCGAACGGCGCGAGTATTCCCCCGTGCAGCATGTATGAGCGAAAGAACACCTGCTCCATCCGCTCGGAGGTGGTGATCAGCGCTCCTCCCACGACATCGCTGTGCCCGCCGATGTACTTCGTCGCCGAATGAACGACGATATCGACCCCATGCAGGAGCGGCTTCTGGAACAGTGGAGACGCCCAGCTGTTGTCGATGCAGGTGAGCGCGCCGTGCTCGCGCGCGACGGCGGCGACCGCCTCGATGTCGAACGTCCGCATCAGCATGGTTCCGGGATTCTCGAGCCATACCAGGCGCGTGTTCGGCTTGAGCGCGCCGCGCACTGCATCGGGCGTGAGGTCGAGAAACAGGTCATGCTCGATCCCGAACCTCCCGAGCTGCTTTGCCAGCTGGATTGTCGGCCCGTAGGTCTGGTTGACGAAGAGAATGTGATCGCCGGCCTTGAGCAGACCCATCATCACGGCGCTGGCAGCTGCGATCCCGGAAGCGAATGCCTTGCACGACTCGCCGTGCTCGAGCGCGGCGAGCTTCTTCTCGAGCAGCTCGACTGTCGGGTTTGTTCCCCGGGTATAGACGTAATTCCGGTGCTCGGCCTTGAATGCCTCGAGTATCGACTCATAGTCGGGAAAGGCAAAAAGCGATGTCTGGACGATCGGCTCGGACATCGGCTGCGGCCCGGGAGCACCCGCTGGGTGATCCTCGAGACAGAGCCTGACGTCGTCAGCTGAGACCGGCATCAGAGGCCCGCCAGGAATTCCTTCATGATCTTTTCGACCTCCGCCGGATTGCTCATGAAGATGAGGTGGCGCGCCCCGGGGATGGTGACCATTCTCGATCCCTTCAACTCCCGGACGATGTACTCGCGCTGCGCGCGGACCACTGCTCCTGTCACGTCGATCGACCGCTGGAGCACGATGCGTCTGTCGGGATTGCTGCCCGCCCACCTGCGAGCATGAGCCGGCAGATGCTCGATCGCGCTGGTCTCGGCGAAAATAAAAACGGCGGGAGCCTTCACCTTATTGAATGGAGTGGGACCTCCCGCTCTTATTGCTGCCATCATTTTTGGCGGCGCGGGATTGTTGTTGGCGCGATACGGATTGAATCCCTCGAAGAAATACGCCGCCCTCACGGCGGACTCGGTGTTGTCGGTGAGGCCTACCCGCACGCGGTAAGCCCATGCCGCCTTGGCTGACGCTGAATCCGCATCGGCAGGCATGACATTCTCCGGAGCTGGCGGACGGGTCAACGCCTCGAGCGACAAAAGCGGCTCTGAGTTGGCCCGGCGAATTGAATCAGCCGAAACGGGATCGCTGCCGGCATCGAGATAGATCAACCCGAGCACGCGGTCGGGATAGTCAGCCGCGATGTGAGTCAGCTCGAAGCCCCCGATTGAATGACCCGCTAACACCGCCCGACGGATTCCGAGACTGTCGAGCACGGTGATCACGTCGGCGGCGAGAGTTGCCTGGTCATAGCCGTCTTCAGGATGAGAGGACTCACCGAAACCGCGGCGAGTAATCGCGATCACCCGGTGCTGGCGGGTGAATCGCCGCGCGAAATCATCGAAAACGTGAGCGTTGTTTCCGATCCCCGAGAGAAACACGAGCGGCGTACCCCTCCCGCCGAAATCGAGAACATGAATGCGAACGCCCGGCGCCACGTTCACTCCCAGCGCCCTGTGCCGGGCAGGATCCCGCCAGCCGTCATCGGGAACCGGGCGGCGCGGCTCGCGCGAAGTGTAGCCGAGGCCTGTCTGCTGCGCGGAAGAGATGGTTGCAGATATGGCGATCAGAAATACCGTAATCAATGGCCTGATCATCTGGGGTCGATTTGAGAATCTGGTGATTGTCTGCATCGGTGTTCCCTTGCCTCAGGCCCGACAGTCGGCCCGCTGCACGTTCATGAATCCTGCGTCGTCGAACCGGAGGATCATCAGCCGATCGAGTCCCCAGGCACGCGCATTCGCGCAGAGCCGGGGTACGCTACCGTCGTCCGCCGTCTGCATCCGGTTCCTTGGTGAATACTGTCCGAAGCCATAGTAGGAACTGAGCTTGCAGCCAACCGGCGGCATGCCGTCGAGCATCGCCATTTCAGTGAGCGCGGGCGCGACGAGAGACGAGAACGCGCAGGCGCCAGGGCGGGTCAGGATCTCCCAGTAGCGCGTCTCAGCCTGTGGAATGAACAGAGCCGTGCGGCGCCGCTCCGACACAGCGAGGTCGCCAAGCTGACGAAGCTGCTCGACGATCCGGAAATTTCTTTCCGCAGACAGACCATTCCGGATTGCAGTGCTGTTGGTGAGTTGCAGCAATCCACTTATCCCGGTCGGTATCGTCTCCACCTGCGCAGCGGGATAGATCGCCGCGCGCGTCGCAGAGTTCTCCCGCGCGGCGATCAAGGTCCAATGAGTTGCATTGCGCGCCAATGTGAGCGCGAACGGCACGGCGAAAAGCGAGCCAGCCACTACCGACATTCTCACGCCGAACGGGCGAAAGCGGTTGCGCGGTACCGCGGCTTCACTCATTGACCGCTTCAAGGCGAGCGGTGCCATGGCCAGCAGCAGGGACAGTGCAAGCCATCGCTGCACGTCCGAGAAGTAGAATGCCGAGCCGCCGTCTATGTGAATGACAAGGCCCGGGAGAATGCCTGCGAGGGCGACAACGAGAACGGCCTCCACGTCGAGCAGTCGGCGCTCACGTAACCCGGCTATCAAATCGCCGAACGTGCTTACCCGCTCCTGCACCAGCCGCAGGCCGACATAAAGCCACGACCAGAAAACGTGTACCAACGGGAAAAAAGGCCACCACGCGCGCGGGACATTCTCCCGGAGAAAATCGAGCGGGGCCAATCCTTCCTTGTGCGCGGGCAGCGCGAGCATTTGATAGCTCACGAACACAAGCACCGTTGCAACAGCCACCGCCACCTGGCCGGCAGCTCGCCTGTGAAGTCGAATCCGGACGGCGAGATAGACTGCGAGCAGAAATGCAAGAATCATCAGTGACAGCTTCATCAATCCGAGGACGACAAGCCCCAACGGCATTACTGCGAGCAGGAACACCTTGTCACCCATCCATAGCCGCGCCGACGACGCGAGGCGCTCCGCGCTCCCCCTCCAGAAGATGACTGCCGTGCCGGCGAGGAGCAGCGCCATTGGAACAGCGACACCGTATGACTCGGAAATAGTGAGGTTGGAGGTGTAAACGGCGAGCGCGTCCCTCGCCTCAATCGGAATCACTCCGATGGTCGCGGCAAGAAACGCTGCCCAGAACCATTTCTTTCGCGAAGCGGTGAAGGCCTCGGCAGGTCCACGGGAATGGATGATCTCCGTCGCAACCGCGACAGGGGCCGCAAAGAAAAGCGGCGCGAACATTACTACGTAACCGAGCTGGTAGAAGTCGAGTAGTCTGGTGTCGAGCAGGTTGCAGAACTGCGCGAACATCCACGGCGTTCCCCAGTGATATGGGATGTACGGCAGGCCGTCTATCCCCGTGCTCGCCACTCCATAGGTTCTGAGCATCGAACCGAGCGCCATGAGGGTCAGGGAGTCATGATGAACAACGCCGGTTGACTGGAGGTTCTCGAGAAACAGTGGATTCTTGTAGATGCGGCCCCAGACAACTCCGGCACACCATTGCGCAAACAGGGCGGCGCCCGCCAGCAGCAGCACGATGCGTGTTCCACCGTGACTGCGAAAAAACCCTCGTGCGGCAAGACCCAGCCCCGGGACAGCAGCGAGAGCAAGGAGGTAGAACGCATTCAGTCCTGTCAGCGCTACCATCCATCCGAGCAAAGCCGTGACTACGACAGAGGCAAGGGATAGGAAGGAGTAGGAGGTCACCCACTCGTAGGGCTTTCTATTTAGCCGAAGGAGTGTCCTGGCCGTGAGCGGGGCAGTGCCGATGAAGACCGAAAGCACGACGCTCTTGATGACGGGTCCGGCCGGATTGTCGAAGCCAGTGCGGGCCACCCAAAAGATCGTGCCGAGCATGACAGCGACGACAGCGCTGAGCATTGCAAGAGTGGCAAAGGCATCGTCACGAGCGGAGGCATTGTCGATCCGGGTCTGGTTGGTCACCACGTGTCGGATTCGGCCAGCCTTACAAGGTCGCGATCCATGATGAAATCGCCACCGTCGACGATCCTCGCACAGATGAAATCCAGAAACGGATCCGCCCCAGGCAGGAGCTGCTCGCGCTTGTCGTGCTGAAGATTCCACCAGAGCCGGTCAGGATCGCGCACCACCGGTAGTGGAATCTGGCGCTGGATGAAAACCGAATAAGCGTATCGGCGCGCAAGCGTCTTCTGATCCGGCGTAAGCGGGCCGAAGGTCGCCGCCCGAGAGAGAAGTCCGCGGTGGCTTGCCACGTCGAAGGCATCATGAGTGAAGCCCTTCCGTCCGTAGTGCGCCTCACCGGCCAGTATTACCGGCTTCCCCGCCAGCGCGAGCTCGAGGCCCGGCGTTCCGTACACCGTGACACCGCCGTCAAGCATGTCGAAGAATTCAAAAGGACTGATCTTCTCTGCCGAGGGGACCATCTTCACGTGGGGCGGGAGATCGGGGAACCGGGTCTCGATGAGTTTCTCTACGCCAACCTGGCGGTCGTAGGAGGCTTCGACGGGATGGACTTTGATGAGCCATTGCACATCCGGATTTCGCGAGGCCTGCTGTATGGTATCGATAGTCCACTCGTCGAATGACGGGTAAGCCATCGGAGAATAATCGGCTACGCTGTCCCAGTTGATGTGACACATGATGCCCCATACGGGCTTGCCCGGGTCGATCGCATACTGTGCTCTGAAGCGTTCCTTCTCTCCCATTTCGCGGTGCAGCTTTGGCACGTCGAAGGCCACAGGCTTGTGATATCGGGTGTGCAGGGCAGCGTCGAGGTCCCGCTCTTCGCCAGCCGTCAGGGGAGTGGCGGCCCGCACCTCCCATAACTCGTCCTTCAACCGGTAGAAGTCGAGGTGGTGATCCTTCACCTGCTGCATGTAGAACCGCGCGGACAGGTACGAGGACTTCCAGGTCGTAATCGGCACGCCGAGATCGAGCGCCGTGTGGAGTGCCGGGCCCCAGTCAACGTAGATGCCATGGGACATGAACACCCGGCTCGCCTTGAACCGCCCGATGGCAACCCGCGCCGACTCGGCCGTGATCAGCGCGGTGTACGCATATTGCCTGAGAATGCTGTCATCGTCGGGCAGGTGATATCCCCGGCGGTATCTGATCATCGACGAAATGACGTTGTTGCCGATCGATACTCCCTGGTGGCTCAGCTCGCGGACATTCTCCGGAGTCACCTGCTCCGCCTGAGCCCACAACGATTCCCTCACTTCCTGCGATACGAAGCTGCCGACCGATGAATACGGGATCCCCATCACGTCCAGGACGCCCCGGTTCGCACTGATGCACCGCGTGCACTGAGCCCGCCAGTCCTCGTAGGAGATGCCGTCCTCCGCCTCCCGTCTGACGCAGGCACTGTACGGCGCGTCGCAGATGATCGCGTGGACGTGATAGCCACGGAGCTGGAGCGCCGCTGCAATGGCGGTCTCGACATGCAGCATGAGCTCCATTCCTCCGGGTATCCAGAACAGAATCGTTGGAGCGTCAGGGAGGGGCGGCGGCGTTCGCTTGTAGAGCCGCTGCATCTGCCACCGGCGGTGCTCATCCGTATGCGGAAAGAGCCGCTGAGCGGCAGGCGGAAGCTGGTCAACAGCCTTCCATGCCACTTCCCCGGCCTTCCATGCCACTTCCCTGAACCGGCGCGGAAGCCTGCGGTATAGTGCGCGAACCGAGGGCGCCCTCATTCCGGAGGCGCCCCTGGAGTATCTATCCCAATGAATCTCACAATTTCAATCTAGGGGTACTCAGCCGAAATCGTCCCATCCAGGGTAGTCGCCGCGCTCGATATCGCGATTGAGCGTTTTTCCCACGACTTCGGGGAGCTGGAACGGTATGATGCAGTCAGCCGGCGCGGGGCGCAACGCCTCGAGATCCGAATCCGAGAGAATCTCTCCGGCGCGGAGATCTCTGGACGCGCGCAGGCAGCGTCTCTGAACCACGACAGTGTCGCGTTCGTTTGGCTCGATTCTCTTCATTCCGTCACCGAGGGACCGCTCGAGCTCGCGTGTGCGGTCGACCATCTCGCGCCATGACGCGGGATCCATCGAGAACGGATGGTCAGGACCTTCACGGCTCGTGTCGTCGGTAAAGTGCTTCTCGATCGCGCGAGCGCCGAGTGCCACTGCTCCCAGTGCGGTCACATGCCCCGGCGTGTGATCGCTCAGTCCAAGCACGACATCCGGATACATCGACGCAAAAGTGCGAAGCACTCGCAGGTTCACGAACGCGAGGTTCTCCAGGCTGCCAGTGTAGTTGGTGTTGCACTGCATCAGCATCAGCTGCGGATTGATGCGCCGGATGGTGTCGACGGCCCGCTCTACATCGGCGAGCTCGGAGGCACCGGTGGCCAGCAGCACCGGCTTATTCTTGCGCGCAACGTGCTCGAGAATCCCCGGCCATGTGATGTCTCCCGATCCGATCTTGTACGCCGGGACGTACTGGTCGAGCATGTCGACGGCTTCGAGGTCGTAAGGGGACGAGAAAAAATCCACTTCCGCTTCGTCACAAGCTTTCTTGAGCCGCTCGGTCCAGTCCCATGGCACCGACGCCTTATCATACACCTCGAATACCGAGCTCTTCCACTTGCTCTGGTGTGACACCCTTGGCCCATCCGCGAAGCCGCGCCTGCTGACGATGTGCTCCGCCCTGAAATGCTGGAACTTGGCCGCGTCAGCGCCGGATTCAGCGGCGAGGTGAATGAGGTCGACTGCGCGGTCGAAGTCTCCGTCGTGATTCGCAGCGATTTCCGCGATGAAGTACGTGGGGTTCTCTTCGCCAATCAGCCGCTGACCGATTTTCAGGACGGCCATGATGCACTACCCGCTCTTGTCGATGTCGCCACGTGGCCTGCCAACCGTTGCGCGGCATAGCCGGTGATCGCCGCCTGGACTGACGGCATCGACCTTCCCAGTGCCTCCTCGATGCGCGATGGGGAAAGGGAGGTGTTGAGCGGCCGGCGGGCCAGCAGCTCCCCCTCTGAAAGCTTCGCAGGATCGACGAGTGCGCTGTCGAGTCCCACCGCAGACGCGAGACCCAGCGCGAAGTCGTACTTGCTGCACGAATTTCCCGCGGATGCGTTGTAGGTACCGCAAAGCCCTGCATCGGCCACTTCGAGAATCAGCCGCGCCAGGTCGTTCGCCAGGAGCGGAGAGAAGACCACATCCGTGAAGCCATTGATGCGCTTTCCTGCTTCGAGACTGGAGGCGATCCAGTCGGCGAGCCCGCTCATTCCGGACTCCGAGAGACCGATGAAGTTCGTTCTCAGGATCAGTGCCTCTTCGTATGACTCGCGTACAGCCGTTTCGCCGGCCAGCTTGGATTGCGCGTATGAATTCAGGGGGCTGGGAACATCATCCTCGGTGTAGCCGCCGCGTTCGCCGTCGAAGACCGAATCGGTAGAGATGTGGATGAACCGCGCGCCTCGCTCAGCGCACGCGGCAGCCAGCTGGCCCGGCAGCTCGGCGTTCACCAGAAGCGCCCAGTCAGGGTGAATCTCGCACTCATCGACGTTGGTGAGTGCCGCGCAATTCACGACGATCGTCGGGTTCACCCGATTAATCAGTTCTCTCGCTGAGGAGGGACCAGTGAGGTCGATCGCTTCCACTGGATAAGCCTTGTCATCGGCGCCACGCTGGTGAACCGTTCCCAGCAGAGGTCGCCCGGAAGCCGCCGCCTGGAGGGAGACGTACCGGCCGAGGAACCCGCCGGCTCCTGTTACGAGTAGCATGGGCTCAGTCGAGGAGAGCCCTGCCCGAGCCGATCATCCGCTCGAGCTCGGCGACGGTGAGCCAATGGGTATTGGTCTCGCTGCTGTAGCGAAATCCTTCCGGAAGAGGACGCCCGCCGTTGCGGGTCTGATTCTCGTCCCAGTTCCGGATCGTCGGGAGGATCGCGAAGAAGTCGTCATACTCGAGTGTGTTCTGCGCATCGTCCTCGCTGACCATAACCTCGTGGAGCTTCTCGCCCGGGCGCCGACCTACTATTTCCATCTCGCAGTCCGGCCCGATGACGCGCGCAAGATCGATCAGCTTCATGCTCGGAATCTTGGGGACGAAAATCTCGCCGCCGCGCATTTCTTCGAGGCACTGGAGGACAAACTGCACTCCGTGGTCGAGTGTGATCCAGAAGCGGGTCATGCGCACGTCGGTAATCGGCAGCTTCCCGGTTTTTCTTCTCTGGAGAAACAGGGGCACGACGCTTCCGCGGCTGCCTACGACGTTTCCATAGCGTACGACGCTGAAGCGGATTTCGTGTGTTCCTGAATAGCTGTTCGCCGCCACAAAGAGCTTGTCGGAGCAGAGCTTTGTCGCGCCATACAGGTTGATCGGGTTCGCTGCCTTGTCAGTGCTGAGCGCGATCACCTTGCTGACCCCCCGGTCGATGGCCGCGTCGATCACATTGGCGGCACCAAGGACGTTGGTCTTGATCGCCTCGATGGGGTTGTACTCAGCGGCGGGGACCTGCTTCAATGCTGCCGCGTGGACGATGATATCGACGCCATCGAACGCGCGGTGAAGCCGGGCCGCGTCCCGCACGTCACCGATGAAATAGCGGACGTTCGGGTACTCCTTCTCCCCGAACTCGACCTGCATCTGGGATTGCTTCAGCTCATCGCGGCTGAAGATGATGAGTTTCTTGGGCTGATGCTGCTTGAGGACGGTCTCTGTAAACCGTCGGCCAAAGGATCCCGTGCCGCCGGTTATGAGGACAGTCTTTCCAGTAAACATTCGCGGTCCGTATGCCTTCGCCAGGTGCGTAAGTGTCGCGTTCGTGAGGGCTTGCCCGCTTCAAGCTACACACTCTGTGAGGTCATGTGAAGATATATTCCGACCGGTGAGACCCCCCCGCATCACCTACGTATCCAATCTCCGGCAGCAGCTGGCGGGCGGCGGCCCGTACGCGGTGAACTGGCACGCATTCGACCAGCTGTCGAGACGCTTCGACGCGCGATACGCCGGCCCGCTGGGGAACCTCCCGCTCTGGGTCGAACCGACAGTTTCGGAAATCCGCCGCAGGGCGAGCGAAGGTCACCGTCACTTCGACTTCCTTTCTGCCGCTTCTCTCGAGCAAAACGCGGCTGAGGTCGCGCGGCACACGCGGGATGCCGATGCGATCATGTTCCGCTCGGCAACCCAGTGGTCACGCTCACGTCCATCGGTGAAGTACTTCGTCTACCTCGACGTGGCGTTTCACACATTCTTCTTCAACACGTTCCGGATCGAGGATTTCAGCCGCGACGACCTCGAACGAATCTGGCGGGAGGAGGCCGCATTTCTGGAAGGGGCATCGGGGGTTTTTTTCGACAGCCGCTGGGGAATGCAGAAAGCACTCGGTGCGTACGGGCTGAAGGGCGATCACTATTTTGCGCCGGGACGCGGAGGGGTGATTCAGCCGCCCTCAGCTGATACATGGAGCGGCGCATCCCGGAAGCTCATCAGCGTGGCGGTGAACTTCTGGCAGAAAGGCGGAGACCGCACCCTTGCGGCTTTCAGGGAGCTCAAGCCGCAGTACCCAGCCCTGAGTTGGCATATCGTGGGCGGGGAACCCCAGGCGGGCTGGGAGTCGGTCAACGGTGTTACCTATGAGGGGACGTTGCGACCCGATGTCCCGGAAGAGCGTTCGCGACTGCAGGCGCTTCTGGCCGACGCTTTCCTGCTCGTCCATCCAACGCGAGAAGATACCAGCCCGTTGGTTCTCACGGAGGCAGCGTACTTTGGATGCCCCGCGGTGTCCGTGAATCTCTTTGGGATTCCCGAGTTCGTCGAGCACGGAAAAACCGGAGTGCTCCTGGAGCCCCCGGTCACTTCCCATGCGGTAGCCGCGACGATCGCAGGGTTACTCGACGATCCGGACCGATACCTGGCGATGCGAAAGCATGCCCGGGAAACGGCCCTCGAGAAGTACTCCTGGAATCGCGTGGGTGCGGCGATTTGCGATCAGATCGAGAGGACGCTTACCGCGGACTGAGCTGCCTGCCTTGAATTCTACCCCCGAACGCGGAACGCGGGCGTTGGTATCGGCCCATCGAGATGACTCTGGAGGTCGGCACCGTCAGCCACGAGTCCGCCGATGTACTTGAACGCCTCGCCGTAGGCTCCAAGGACGTGCTCCACGTCGGCGCGAGTTAGCGCAGCGTTGATGTTGTGAGTCGAGATTATCAGCACTCCGCGACGCGTCACCTCCTGCAACCATAGCGCACGCAGGATGGGATCGTCTGCGCCCGAATCATCGAGAAATCGCATGAACGGCCAGTTCTTATGCCCGTGAATCACGAACCGCTTGCCGAGCCCCGAGATGTCGGCGAGCACTCTCGCTCCGTCGAAGAGCGGAACGGCTGCCGCCTCCATGCGGGCGTAGGCATCGCCGTGCTCCAGCGCGTCGAGAACCGCGTTCGCTGCCGCCATTGCGGCGACGTCCCCGGCGAAAGTGAAGCTCATGAAGACATCATTGAAGACCTCCATGACGTCACGGCGTCCAACGACGCAGCTGATTGGATAGCCGTTCCCCATTGCCTTCCCAAACGTCGCGAGGTCGGGAATCACTCCGAACATCTTTTGCGCGCCGCCGAGACCGAAGTGAAAGCCGCTGCAGATCTCGTCGAAGATGAGAAGCGCACCGTGCCGGTGCGCTATCTCCCTTACACCGGCGAGGTAGCCTTCCTCGGGGAAGACGTGATTGAACGCCTCCAAGATGACCGCGGCGAACTCGTCCTTGTGTGAAGACAGGAGGGCATCGAGCGCTTGCAGGTCGTTGTACGGGAAGGTATGTGACAGCTCGCGAACCGCCGATGGAACTCCTGCCGAGCGGGATGTGGTCCCGATGTACCAGTCGTGCCAGCCATGATAGCCGCAGATCGCGACGCGATCACGCCTGGTGTACGCGCGGGCAGCGCGCACGGCTCCCGACGTTGCATCGGAGCCGTTCTTGGCGAACCGCACCATCTCCGCACAGGGGATGATTCGTTGCAGTCTCTCGGCCAGCAGCACCTCCATGGGGTGTGCAAGCGAAAGGCTGTGCCCGCGGCGTGCCGTCTCGTACGCGGCACGGTCGACGTCGGGATGGGCATAGCCGAGAATGTTCGGAAGCAGGCCCTGCACGAGGTCGACGAACTCGTTGCCGTCGACATCCCACGAGCGCGAGCCTTCGCCGCGCTCCAGGAAAATCGGGGAGACGCCACGAATATGCAGCCGCCAGCTCTTGGAGTACGTCTGGGCTCCCCCGGGGGTTGCCTTCTCGCTCCGAACCAGCCACTCCTCGCTCATGGAAAGGTCGAGCGGCGACGCCTTTTTTCCTTCGACGTGGTCGTAGAGAGACTTGTAGTACCCAAAGCTGCTCACGGCGCCTGGATTAGTCGGCGCGACGTGAAGCGTTGTTGCCATTATGGTCTCATAGCTGTGTGGGCCCGGCCCGGCGAGATCGAGTCGTCTCCAGACTTCGCGCACGAAGTCGAGGTCGGCGCTGTCGTCGACGGTCCAGCGCGCATCGGGCGCGGCTGGTCCAGTAGAATGTAGGTAGTGCAGCCGGCGGACTCCAGCGTCGCGGCGGAGGAACAGTGTCACGTGCTCGCGGTCCGGTCCGGGCGGAGCTTCCCGCATGGCGCGCTCCAGGGCAGCGCGAGTGAACACTTCGACGTCGAGACCGTCGGGCCTGGTATACGGTTCGATGTTCGAAGCGTAATCGACGTCGGCTTCCTTGAACGCATCGACGACGGCGTCGACAGTGTCGGGCGTATGCAGCGGACAGTCTCCAGTGAGCCGAACGACTATGTCCGCTTCCCGCTCCGCCGCGGCAGCCGCGTAGCGCGACAGAACATCGCTCAGGTTGCCCCTGTAAACGTAGGTCCCCCGCTCCGCCATACGTTTCGCGAGCTCGTCATCACTGGGGTCGGTCGATGTTGCGATCACAACTTCGTCCACCGTCCTGGCGGCTTCAACCTGCCGCAACATCCGCTCCAGCATGGGGACCCCCCCCACGGACGCGAGGACCTTCCCCGGCAGCCGCGTGGACGACATTCGTGCCTGGACAATCGCAACAGTTTTCATCGTGATCGCAAAATAAGGAAGCCAGCACTGCCAATTCCAGCAAACATCGTGACTCAGGACGAAACTATCAGTACACGATGCGGGGACTCCATGCCCGCGGGTCGAGAAACCCTTCGATATCCGGATCGCCCGCTAACGTTTCAAGGTTTCCCGTGAACTCCTCGACGACTTCGCGACTCAGGTCAAACGCGGCGGAAACAGAGTCCAGCTCCTCCACGCTGTCGACGCCGATGACGAGGCGGTCGGTTTCCCGGACGGTCGCAAGCATGCTCGCGATCAGCAAGGGCGCAAGGTCGGTCCCCAGCAAGGCGGCCAATGATCTGATCTCGCGCACGAATCTTCCCGACCCCGGTGCCCGCTTTTCAGCACGCAAAGGGTTCTCGAGCAGGATCCCCTGGAGATAAACCGACCTCACATCCAGCTTCGCGGAGCTGTCTCCGCGAGCGGAAATCGCGCGCATGTCGACAACGTTGCCGGGCACCTGAATCCGCTCTACGGATAGCATCAGTGCCCTCCGCACCTCTTCAGCCGTGTAGACGCTCTGACCCACCCCGGCATTGTATTTGTGAGCGGCCGCTACGATTGAGGCCCAGCGCCCAGGATCAGCAGGTCCATGCGAGAGGATCGTGAGACGACTGGTCCCATGAAAGCGTTCCAGGGCCTGGTTGGCGGTCTCCTCGAATGAGGCGGCGGTGAGATCAGGCCTTTCCAGCGCGACCTTCGTCACGATCTCCAGCGATTCAAAATTGGCCCGCGCCTCACTCCATTTGCGCATACGCTCGGCAGAAGATCCATACGCTTCCGCCGTGTCGAACGCCCGGATTCCAAGCGTCCATGCGGCATCGAGGATCCGGAAGGCAGTGGCCTCCGACATCGGCGGGAGTGACCGCCGCCGACCGTAGGGCAGGCCAAGCTGGACTGTGCCGAGAACGATCCGCGAGATCAAATTCTTGTCGACAATTCGACAGCGATCGCGAGCGGAGGTGTAAGATCGTCGAGCACGTCGTAATTCACCGGGGACCGCACTGCTTCACTCGCATGGAGATACAGGGGGGTAATTTTGAGGTGTCGACCGAATCGGGGCAAGTCCACGACCGCATCCTGTCGACACAACAGCGACAACTGGGTTAACCTTTCCCTATGGCACCTGATCAGCCTGTGGCGACGACTGAAGCGCCGGCCCCGCCGCCCCGGCCCTCCCGCCCGGTCTTCGGAGCCGGCTCGGCGATAGTCGCCGTCGCGCTGATAATCGTAATCGCAATGGGATACTGTGCCAGCCAGCTGATCCCCCGCTCGTTCGGTCGCAACGAATCGCGAATCACCCACGATGTCGTAGTCTCGCAGATCCAGGCTGTAGCGAAGCTCGTTTCAAGCGAAGCCACCGTGCGCGATGTGGTGACATACGAGAACACATGGTACGGATCGACGAAACGCTCCCTCGTAGTCGTCACCGGACGCCTGATGGCAGGCATCGACCTCGGCGACAATCCAGAGGTTGAGATCGACCATGATGCGAAACGGATCGAGATCACGATCCCGCCCGCAAAGCTGATAGGGGTCGAGATTACCGAGATGCGAACGTATGACGAGCGCGGCGGGTTATGGAACCCCTTCAGGCCGGAGGATCGCGATGCAATCCAGCGGCTCGCGCGGGCCCAGCTCACCGCTGCCGGACAGCAGGCAGCACTCCTTCGCCACGCCAACGACAGCGCCGCCGAGATGCTGCGCATGCTTCTCGCAAGGGACGGCTACACTGTCGAAGTGAATACGCGTGGCGCTCCGGCAGGCCCCTTCGTGGACTAACGCAAACGGCGCAGGAGAGGGAGGAGAATTGGACCGACTTCGTGTAGCATCGCTCCAGTATTTCATAAGACCGGTTTCCTCATTCGAGCAGTTCGCCGAGCAGGTCTCGGCGCTCGTCGACACGGCGAAGGACTACGGGTGCCACCTCGTCGTGTTTCCCGAATACTTCACGATCCAGCTGCTGACCCTCGGCGACGTGAGGAGCCCGATCGCCGAGCAGGTGAACGAGCTCGCCGACCATGTTCCGCGCTACCTCGAGCTGATGTCGATGCTCTCGAAGAAACACGGCCTTTACATAGTCGGCGGGACGATCCCCGTCGAAGAAGGGGCGGACATCTTCAACCGGGCATTCGTGTTCGGCCCGTCGGGACAATATGGCGTGCAGGGCAAGCTTCACATGACGCGCTTCGAGAGCGAGGACTGGTTCGTGAAACCGTCGCGCGGGCTGCGTGTCTTCGAGACAGAGTTCGGCATGCTTGCAGTCGCGATCTGCTATGACGTGGAATTCCCGGAAATGGCTCGCGCCGCGGCGTGGCTTGGCGCGCACATACTCTGCGTCCCGAGCTGCACCGACGACAGGCAGGGGTTCTTGCGGGTCCGTTACTGCGCGCAGGCCCGCGCTATCGAGAATCAGATGTACGTAATCCACTCGTGCACAGTGGGCTCGTTGCCGATGGTGCCGGCGGTGTCTCTCAACTACGGACAGGCGTCGATTCTCACGCCCAGCGATTTTGCGTTCAGCCGCGACGGGATTCTCGCGGAGGGGATTCCCAACCAGGAAACGATCGTCGTAGGCGAGCTCAACCTTTCGACGATTCTCACATCGCGGGACACCGGGACAGTGCTGCCGTTGAACGACAGCAAAAATACGTCTGAGCTGCTCTCTGACCGCGAGATAGTGCGCCTCTGATGGCCGAACGAAAGCGACGCAAGGGGATCCGCACCAGGCGGACGCGGGCAGCCGATTTTCCGGGGATCATCGCGCTCACTCGCGAAGTCTATCCGGGGTCGAAGCCGTGGTCCGAGGCACAGCTCTCAAGCCATCTCGAGCTATTCCCGAAGGGACAGCTTGTCGCCGAGGATCTGGCGACCGACGAGATAGTCGGAATGGCGGCGAGCCTGATTGTGTTCTGGGAAGATTACGACATGAATGCGTCGTGGCGCGATTTTACCGCTTCCGGGATGTTCACGAATCACGATCCCGCGATGGGAAGAACGCTTTATGGCGCGGAGGTGATGGTGATGCCCGGCCGGCAGGGGGAAGGAATCGGCGGACTTCTATACAACGCACGCCGGAAGATTGCTCAGCGCTTCGGGCTGCTCCGGACCCGGGCAGGAGCGAGACTGCGCGGCTACGGCGAGCATGCCGATACGATGAGTCCCGAGGAATACGTAAAGCGTGTCGTGAAAGGCGAGCTGACCGACCCGACGCTGACATTCCAGCTTCACCGCGATTTCCGGGTTCTCGACGTGGTACGCGGCTATCTCCGGGAGGACGCGGAGAGCAGGGGATACGCGGCGGTAATCGAGTGGCTGAACCCGGCGGTCGCTACGCCAGAAGACGAAAAGGAGGCGTTGCGCAGGAGCGCGGAATTCACCTCCTGACTGCGATCAGCGCGGCGCAGCCCGGTTCTTGTCGATTATAGCCGCAAGGATGATCAGAAACGCGAGCAGGCGAAGCCCGTAAAGCGCGATGGCATGCGCGTCGGCATCCGTTGTAAGCGCGAGAGCGAGCCGCTGAATCGCCAGAATGACGAAAGCCGCCGAGAACATGGCGAAGAGACGGTCTGTGGTCTGCCGCCAGAAGTGGAAGAAGAATGTCGCCGCCGTCGCGTACCCCATCACGAGCGCACCGGAGATAAGGATCGCCATCATCGTGAATCCGTGATGAGTCCGTAGACCAGGAACGAGATTCCAGCCAGCGCCGGGAGCGAGCGCAGCACCGACAGGTCCTGGTCAGGCACGACCTGAAGATCTATGACGAGCAGGGCGTTGTTCAGGAAGAGCCCGACGAAACACAACGCGCTCCACAGGAGCAGCCGTGCCGCCGAGCGGCGGTAGCCGCGGTAAAGCAGGAGCGCGCAGACGAAGCTCGTTCCCGCGCAGAGGAGGTAGATGATCAACGCCATCAGTTGTCGCCTCCGCGAACCCTGAATGCGTCAGCGAACGACAGAACCGGCTGCGCGGGCCGGTCGTAAACCGCCCGGATCAGGGTGACGGGTCGTTCGTTGTACATCGCCGCGAGGTCGTTCACAACGCTGCGAAGTGACTCCGATTGGGGATCGTACCTGAAGGACTCCACGCCGCCCGCTCCCGGTTGCGACGACAGGAGCCCGCCAGTGGACAGGTCATTCAATGCGTTGGCTATGAGCTCGACGGGGCGACCTGACTCACGGACTATGTCGTCAATCGGAAGCGCCTCAGGATCCCTTTTATGCAGAAGAAGGAGAACCTCCACATGGTCCATGGACGCAAGGTGCGACGCCACCAGGCGACGCACTTCGGGCCCGAGATTGAACTCAGCCACGGTCTCTCCAACCTTGCGAACTGCTGATCATCGCGGGTGCGGACATGCAAGAGCCAGTCCTCACGCCCGGAGTCACCAATTTTAGTAGCAATATGCTACTAAACATCAGAACCTGACAAGATAGCTCAGCTTGCCGAAAAAGCCGTCGCGGGTGCGGCGGAGATCGGTAAATGAGAACCCGTCCGGCTCCTCCATCGTTGACCCGTAGCCGAAGTATGCAAGGGTGCCAGGAGTCGGCCGGTAGCTGAACAGCCAGTCCATCGACAGCTCGTTCACGTCGCTGCCAGGATCGAGAACGCCGTTCAGGAGCAGCGGAATTCCATCCCTGTTTACGAGGGGCGACCGCGACCTAGCGGCGTATTGCCCGACGAGGCGGAGGAACAGGGCCCGCGTGACCTGATACTCGGTCTTGAGGCGCGGAATCGTCTCGGTCGAGAAGCGCGAATCGTCTCGCGTCCGCTCCAGTGTCAATCGCGATACCTGGAGCGTCGTGCGCAGCGCGGAAGTCGGGCGCAGCTCGACAGCCCCGTCGAACCGGGTGCTGCGTCCCGGAGCGGCCTCGCTGAAAATTGGAGTCCTGCCGTGAGTGAACCCGGCAGTCGCGCTCAGGTAGCGAAGCGTCGGAGTCGTAATGCGGAACGAGCCCCCGACCTGATCCCGCTCCCTTCCCGGAACCACGAACGCGCCGGGAGGCAGCGATTCATCGGCGGGCCCCTGTCGAAAAAGCGAATAGCCGGAATAGGCCAACGGATCATAAGCGAACGAGTTTCGGCCCAGTGATCCGCTCAGCCGCCATCCGCCTCGAAGAGTCGCGGAAGGGAGGAATGCTTCCGCGGTTTCGATGACCGGCCTCCCGCTGGAATAACCCCAGACCCGGCTGGCCATGAAGAACGAGCCGTAGGTCTGCACGAGCGCGTCCTGCGCGCCATAGAAGCTTAGCCGGTTGAAAGTCGAAAGCTCGATTATCCCTGTTCGATTCACGAATCCCGCGGCAGCCCCGAAGCCGGGTTCGAGCGCCCGCGCAGTGTAATGAAAGCCCCACATCCGCCCGGTCCGGTCCCACTCGGCCTGCAACAGCGATCCGTTTCTGCTCGTGCCGCGACTTTCGCTCCACGACTGGGCGGCCTGGAGCTGCACCCAGTAGAGGTTCGAGTGATAAAAGCGGAAATCGGCTCCAGCCAGGCGGGAGTGATCATCGCCATCTTCACGCGTTGTGAGAACAGAGCCGACAGTGTAGTTGCCGAAGTCCCGGCGCAGTCGGGCGATCCCGAAAAGCGGATTGTCCCCTGATGTCCGGGACTGCGCCTCACCATCCTGCACCGCCATCGCTGCGACAGTGGTGCCCGCCATCTTGCCGGCGAGCTTGAGGCCTCCTGTCGGCTCGACTATCCGTCTTGTATAGATCAGCTGGTTAGGAGTATCGAAAAGCTCGAGCCCATCGAGAAAGAACGGCCTCTTCTCCGGGTAAAAAAGCGCGAAGCGCTCGTTGAGAAGCACCTGGCCGACATCCGCCTCGACCTGCGAGAAGTCAGGGTTGATCGTCGCATTCAGGGTGAGATTTTGCCTGATCCCCCAGCGTGCATCGCCGCCGAGCTCGGTGCCGCCGCTGTAGACGCGGTCGCGCCCGACTCTCGGCGAGCCGTCGAGCCGGGCAGTGAGGGTCGGCGTCGCCTCGAGCACGAGGCCCCTTCGCATTCCCGTCAGGCCCTCGAGCGTTCCGGACTGCGCAAGGAAGTTCGCGTTCGCTCTTACCGCCGGAGCCCACGTGTCCTGGAATCCGGAATGCTGAATGCGTCGCAGCACATGGATTCCCCACGTCTGAACTGACTGATCCTGGTACCGCAGGCTCGTGAAAGGGATGCGAACCTCGACGACATACCCGGTCGCGACGACTGTTCCCTTCGACTCGAAGACGTAGTCGGGATTGAGGTCGACGCTACCATCGAGAGGGTTGATGTTCCTGAATCCTCCGCCTGTCGCTGAGCCCCCGCCGGCGCCGCCGCCAAACTGCGCGCTTCGCGTACCGTCCTGCTG
>JBPCJP010000172.1:0-9934 GCA_051005175.1 Gemmatimonadaceae bacterium
CGATCACCGAGCGCAAGCGATCCGCTGAGGACCTGGTCGTGGCGCGGGAGACTGCCGAGTCGGCAAACAAGGCGAAGGCCGGATTTCTCGCGGCAGTGAGTCATGAGCTCCGCACGCCCCTCAACGCCATCACCGGCTACGTCGATCTCCTTTCACTCGAGCTCGCCGGGCCGCTGACGGAAAAGCAGCGAGGGATACTTTCGCGCATTTCCCACAGCCAGAGGCATCTTCTTCTCCTGATAGAGGACGTTCTCGGATTCGCGCAGGTCGAGGCAGGGAGGCTCTCATTCGACCTTCAGCCGGTTGTCGTTGCAGATGCGCTCGCGTCGATCGAGCCGATCGTTGGAGCTGACCTGATCAGGAGGGGACTCAGTCTCGAGATAGCAGGCGGTGATTCGGGGATCGTCGCGCGAGCGGACCCCGACAAGCTGAGGCAGATTCTCCTCAACCTCGTGACGAATGCCATAAAGTTCACGGATCCACCCGGTGCTATCATCATCTCGGCGCAGGAAGATGGCGCGAACGTGAGGTTGTCAGTGAGCGACACGGGCATCGGAATCCCCGAGCACGATATTGCCCGCGTATTCAATCCCTTCTTCCAGGTACATCAGGGCCCCACGCGCCGTTATGGCGGACTCGGGCTCGGCCTGTCTATCGTCCGCGACATCGCAGAGGGAATGAATGGGGATGTCGAGATCGAGAGCACCGTGGGGAAGGGCACGGTGGTCTCCGTGATTCTCCCGCGTCTGGAGATTGCTGCTCCTGCCCTGGCTAGCTGAAGGCAGGCGCCGTTCTTGCCACTTTAAGTCAGCATGCGCACTCGCCTCGCCCTGATCGTGGTGGCCGGGTTTATCGCCCTCGCCGGAGTATCGGCGGGGGCATTCGGCTGGTACGGATATCGTGTTTTCACTGAGCTGACGCCGGGCTCGTGGAACGCTCCGACCGAGATTCTCGACCGGAACGGAAAGACGATCGTCTCGCTGTACGGATCCGAATGGCGTGTCGCCGAGCCGGTCGTGCTGAGCGATCTGCCGGATCATGTGCCGTATGCGTTTCTGGCCGCGGAGGATTCGCGATTCCGGAGTCACATAGGTATCGATCCGATCGGCATTGGCCGCGCCGTCACGTCGAACATCGCTGCGGGAAGCATATCGCAGGGCGGGAGCACGATAACGCAGCAGCTCGCGAGAACCCGGTTCCTTTCATCGGACAGGACGGTGACGCGGAAGTTCCTCGAGGCAGGCCTCGCTGTGATGATAGAGCTGCGACTCTCGAAGGACGAGATTCTCGAGGCCTACATCAACGAGATATATCTGGGGCATCGCGACGGGCGTGAAGTTCGCGGTCTGGGTGAAGCAGCCCGGGTGTACTTCGGAAAAAGCGCTGGCGAGCTTGCCGTTTCAGAAGCGGCGCTCATTACCGGGATGATCCGCGCACCGAACCGGGACAATCCCGATGAGCGCGCGAAGATCGCGAAGCAGCGCCGCGATGCAGTTCTCGGTGTCATGGCGGCGAAAAGCTGGATAACGGAGGCGGAGCAGGGCAGGGCCGTCGCTTCGGATGCAGAGTTCCGGCCGGGCTCGCGGAAACTCAGGCCGCATCCTTACCTGGTTGCAGCCGTCCGGCAGGAATTCATCGACAGGATCGGGGAGAGGAAACTGTCTGTCGGCGGGCTCAGGATTCACACTGCGGTTGACGCAGGGATGCAGGTGTCGGCAGAGCTTGCCGTGCGGGTCGGGACGCAGCGCCTCAGGTCGAGCCGTGCCTCGCTGCGGGGAAGGAAGCCGCTTCAGGCAGCGCTGCTGAGCGTCGATCCCGCGACAGGGGGTATTCGTGCGCTGGTCGGGGGGTCGAATTTCAGGACGTCGCAATTCGACCGCACGCGGCTGATGAAGCGCCAGCCCGGATCGGCGGCAAAGCCATTCACCTATGCGGCTGCAATCGGGCAGCGGCGCGTCACTCCGGCCTCGCTCGTGGACGATTCGCCGATCGAGATAACGCTGGCGAGGAACAACGTCTGGAAGCCGCAGAATTACGACCAGCAGTTCCGCGGCCAGGTGACGGTGAGGGAAGCGTTCGAAAAATCCCTCAATGTGCCGGCAGTCCGTGTTGCATCGAATGTCGGTGTGGGCAGGGTGCAGAACGTTTTCCACGATGCCGGCATCGAGGGTGACCTTTCTGACACGCCCGCGATCGCGCTCGGGGTTGACGACGTCTCGATGCGCCAGCTCGTCGAGGCGTACAGCATTTTCCCGAACCTCGGAGCCCGGGCGGAGCCGTACCTCATCGAGCGCGTCGAAGAGAGGAATGGCGACAAAATGTACGAGCATCGGCCGAAGGTGCGGGACGCAATCGACCCGGCGGTTGCGTATGTGATGCATTCGCTGATGCGCGGTGTCGTGACACGCGGTACAGCAGCGCGGCTTAACCAGTACGGTCTTGGCCACGTGGCCGGGAAAACTGGGACAACGAAC
Organism: Gemmatimonadaceae bacterium; assembly: GCA_051005175.1. Classification (GTDB taxonomy): domain Bacteria; phylum Gemmatimonadota; class Gemmatimonadetes; order Gemmatimonadales; family Gemmatimonadaceae; genus UBA4720. Next base: position 2,475 of record JBPCJP010000172.1, read on the forward strand.
AGCTACCGTGATGCATGGTTCGTCGGGTATGTGCCGGATCTCCTCACCGCTGTGTGGGTGGGTTTCGACGATGGAACGCCCCTGCGTATTTCGTCTGGTGAAGCCGCCGTTCCGTTGTGGGCCGAGTTCATGCGGCGTGCGCCGCATTCGAAGGCAGCGATCACGCCGCCGGGCGGTGTCAGCACGATGGAGATCGAGGCAGCGACCGGGCGGGTCTGGCGCAGCGGGTGCGGACCGGCTGTGACTGAGGTTTTCCTCTCGGGAACCGAACCCCGCGAGCAGTGCGGCGGGTACTGGGACGGGGAGCCGCTGTTCGTCGAGTTCGAGGAGCCGGCCTACCTCACCGATGAGCAGTGGGCCGAGTGGGCGCGAGCGATGGCGGATACGCAGTACGTGCAGGCGATCGAGGATCCGGAGGCATTCGACATGTCGGTATACGATGACTCGGTCAGCGAGTTCGAGATCGACACTGGCAGAGTCCGGGTGCCGGTGATCGAGCAGCCGATCGTCATTCCGCCGGTTCGCGATCCGGTGCGGCCGCCGGTGATCGCGCCGCCGGTCACCGTCCCTCCACCAGCGCCCCGCCCGGCGCCGCCTCCTCCGGCTCCACCACCCTCATCGCCGCGGCCACCGGCACCGGTTCCGCTGCCTGTCCCTGTGCCGGTCCCTGTGCCGGTCGATTCAGCCGGCTGAGGCGGAAGACAAGGGGAAATCCTTTCGCTGGACCGTGTGAGGTCGCATCCTTACGTCATGAGTGACGTCCTTACACGGCTCGCGGCAGCTCTCGAGACACGTTATCGCGTATCGAAGGAAATCGGCGCAGGGGGTATGGCGACGGTTTATCTCGCGCATGATCTGCGTCATGAGCGCGACGTAGCGATAAAGGTCCTGCACCCCGAGCTTGCTGCCGCTCTCGGAGCTGAACGTTTCCTGACCGAGATCAAGACGACGGCGAAGCTCCAGCATCCGCACATCCTGCCCCTGCTCGATTCGGGTGACGCGAACGGGCTTCTCTATTATGTCATGCCGTATGTCGCGGGCGAGTCGCTCAGGTCGCGGCTGACGCGCGAAACGCAGCTGGCCGTAGATGACGCCGTCCGCATCGCCCGCGAGGTCGCAGCCGCACTCGAGTCAGCGCACAGGCAGGGAGTGGTTCACAGGGACATCAAGCCCGAGAACATTCTCCTCCACGAGGACCAGGCGCTCGTCGCTGACTTCGGGATCGCCCTGGCCGTGAGCGCGGCAGGCGGACCGCGAATGACGCAAACCGGCCTTTCGCTCGGGACACCGGCGTACATGGCGCCCGAGCAGGCGATGGGAGAGCGCACGATCGACGGCCGCGCGGACATCTACGCGCTCGGTGCGGTGCTTTACGAGATGCTCGTCGGCGAAGCTCCATTCACGGGCCCGTCGGTTCAGGCGATCGTCGCGAGAGTGATGACCGAGCAACCGCGCCCGGTCACCGGCCAGCGGCGCTCAGTTCCGGAGCACGTGAATGCGGCCGTCCTGAAAGCACTCCAGAAAGTGCCTGCAGACCGATTCACCTCAGCGGCACAGATGAGCGCGGCACTCGTCGCGCCGGACTCGATGGGCCTTGCCGCAACGACCCGGGAACGGCATCCCGGCGGAGAGTCACGGCAAGGAAGACGCTGGCTCGACCTTCTTCCGTGGAGCATCGCCGCGATCGCGCTGGTGCTCGCCGGAATATCCCTCGTCAGGAGGGCGGCAACCGCAGGGGACCAGCCGCTTATGCATCTCGCCATTTCGGTTCCTCCCGAAATCGAGGTGGTGACGAATGACAACGGCGGTATCAGTATCACGGCCGACGGACTAAAGCTGGCATTCAGCATCGCCCGCGGCGGCACGCGGGGCCTCGCCATCAGGGACCTCGCACTCGATACGCTTCTCCTCGTTCAAGGCTCTTCAGCCAGCAATGGGCCTGTCGAGTTTTCGCCCGACGGTCAATGGCTGGCGTTCAGCACCAACGAAAATCTCTACAAGGTACGGGTGGCAGGGGGCCCTCCGGTTGCGCTGGCAAATGCCCGCTGGGCCCACGTCGCATGGGCCGGCAACGAATCCCTGGTTCACAGCAGGACCTACAACACCGGGCTTTTCAGGGTGTCGTCCGAAGGGAGGGATACGGCCACGCTTACCACGCCGGATCCTTCAAAAGGCGAGCTCGGGCACTGGTGGCCGCAGGTACTTCCGGATGGGGAGCATGTTCTCTTCACGAACTTCACGACGCCCGCTGACAAATCGGTAATCGAGGTGGTCTCGCTCAAAAACGGGACTCGGAAGGTAGTTTTTGAAGGCGGGTATCACGCCCGGTATGCCAGTGGACGGCTGCTTTTCGTGCGCGGCACATCAGTGATGACGGTGCTGTTCGATATCGATGGTCTGAGAAGTCGCGGCTCGCCGGTGCCGCTGCCGTTGAGTATCGGGATCTATCCGACGAATGGATGGGCCGGCTTCGCTGTTTCGACCACCGGCGTTCTTGCCTACATCAGCGATCCCAGGGCGCCTGTCGAGCTCACGCTGTCCGACGAAGGAGGAATACAGGAACCCGCGGGAACCGAAGCGGGAGCGTTCCTGGAGGCCGTTGTTTCCCCGGACGGCCGGCTGATCGCCGCGATCCGCGATGGCGACGTATGGGTCTTTGACAGGTCACGGCGCTTCTTCACGCGGCTTACGCGCACTGAGCAGGTCGAAGGCAGCATCGTCTGGACTCCGGACAGCAGGTTTGTACTCTATCGCAGGGACGTCCCGCAATTTGACATCTTCAGGCGTGCGGCCGACGGTAGCACTCCCGAGGACAGGGTTATGACATCCGTGAAAGACAAGAATCCCACTTCCATATCACCCGACGGCAGATATCTGCTCTATGACGCTGAGCTCGATGCCACCCACAACGGCGTCGCACTCGGCAACGACATTGGCATCGCCCGGCTCGACGCCGCCTCGGCGATTGACTCGGGTACGTTTACGAGCATTCCTGCCAACCAGACCGAAGCGAAATTCTCACCCGACGGAATGTGGATCGCCTACCAGTCGGATGAATCGAGCCGGAGCGAGATTTACATGGCTCCCTATCCTGCGTCACGGGGAACGGCCAGACAGCAGGTTTCGATCTCCGGTGGCCTCAACCCGCAGTGGGGTCCGGATGGTCGCACCGTCTATTATGAATGGGGGGGCCGGATCATACGTGCTCGCGTGAACCCACGCACCGGCGAAATCGGCGCACCCGAGCCTCTCACGAGACTTCCGTCTTACACGTTCTGGTCGATCGGCCCGAATGGGCGTTTCCTCCTCGGAACGACTGCGGCCAATGCGCCGAAGCCGACGGTCAAGGTCGTAATGAACTGGCCCGCGCTGATCGAAGACTCCAGGTAGTCCGTTGATCTCGTTCATCAGGCGCCGTAAGCGCGCCCGGCTCAGAAACGAGCAGTTTCCGCAGATATGGAAAGCGATAATCGAGCGCAACGTTCCGCTCTTTTCGCGCTTTTCACCGGAAGACCGCGCCGAGCTGCTGGGTCATGTTCAGGTGTTCATCGACGAGAAATACTTCGAGGGATGCGGAGGACTCGAGCTCACCGACGAGATCCGCGTGACAATCGCGGCGCAGGCATGCGTCCTCCTGCTGCACCGCGACACCGACTACTATCCGCGGGTCACCAGCATTCTGGTCTATCCGAGCACCTATGTGGCGGAGGAAGATCGGGCCATCGGCGGCGGGATCTGGGAGGAGGGAGGTGAAGCAAGGCTCGGGCACACGCACGAAAGGATGGGCGTGATGGTGCTCGCCTGGGACGCCGCACTGCACGGATCGCGCATATGGGATGATGGCCCCAACGTCGTGCTCCACGAATTCGCTCACCAGCTCGACTTCGAGAACTCGAGAACGGATGGGACCCCCGCACTCGATTCACCCCAGCAGTACATGTCGTGGGCCCGCGTTCTGGGCGCCGAGTACGAGGAGCTGCGCAAGGTCGAGGCGAGCGGGGGAGGCTCGTTTCTTGACACATATGGCGCGAAGAATCCAGCGGAGTTCTTCGCGGTTGTGACTGAAATGTTTTTCGAGCGGCCCGTGGAGCTGAGGGAGAGACATCCTGACCTCTACGCCGAGCTTGGCAGGTTCTACAAGCAGGATCCCGCTTCGTTTCCGGGCGGCCGGTGAAGCTGCGTGCTGCCGTGACCCTGCTGGTCCTCGCCGGCTGCGGTAGATCTGATGATGCGGAAACCCCGGCTGCAACTCCCGCGGCTGTTGCGCCGATCGTTCAGATCCAGGCTGATTCTTCCCGCGCCGGGGGAGGCGACTGTCCGGCAACCGGACTGTGGGCGCTCTGCAGCCTTGAGACCCGGCTCCGGCGCTCGGGTTTCGTCGTATCGCGCATCGAGGGTGACACAGCGGCCCGCGCGGGATTCAGCGTGAAGCCCGTCGCTTACAAGCTCGGGCGCGGTCGCCTCGAAGTCTTTCTCTACGAGAATGCAGCAGCGCTCGAGAAAGACGTCACCGGGATAGACACGGTTGCCGTCGCTCCAGGCGGCTCACCGGGAACGTGGCCCTCGCCTCCGGCATTCGTCCGCTCGGGAAACCTCGCCGCTGTGTTCATGGACCAGAACGCGCGACAGGCGGAGCGACTGGTGCTCGCGATTACCGCGGGCGCACCGTCAGCCCGCTGACCCTTCGTCGACGCGCTTCTCCTCGCCGATCTCCGAAACTGCATCCGCAGCGATGAGCCCGTGCTCGACGGCATGCCGCGCCGCGCCGAGGGTATCCTCGGCCAGCACGAGAGTGGAAGCCGATTCACGCACCTCCTCCGCCAGCCTTTGTATCGAAGAAGACCTGTCTTCTCTCCGCGTGACGTCGCGGATGTAGATGGCGGTAACACGCTCGGGGAATTCGGCGACTATCTGCCGATATATCTCCGGGTCGTGCTGGCTCGTGTCTCCAATCAGCACGAACTTCAGATCGGGATACAGCTGAATGACGTTCCGGATTGCGACGGACTTGTGTTCGACGTGCCGGGCCGACGAAAGCGCGTTGAGGCTGATGTCCCAGTCGCGGAGCAGCAGCGGGCCCTTTGGGATGTTCTGCAGCTCCATGAACTCGGTTATGAGATCATAGAGATTCCAGGGGCTGCTCGACACGTAGAAGACCGGGTTGTTCTCGCTGCCCGAAGCACCGTCACGCAGCGCCCGATAAAATGCCGCGACTCCGTGAAACGGCAGCCGCGTTCGCGCGTTGCCGAGCATCACTGTCCGGGCCGCCTGCACGAAGTTCGATACGCGCGACTGGATCACCGTGTCGTCTATGTCGCTTATCACCGCGATGCGGGCTGAGAGCGGTGGCACGAGTATGTCGCTGCTTGCCTTTATTGCGTCGCCGCCAGGCTGCTTGTCGAGCTCGGCGTGATACTCATGCCACTCGTTTTTCCCCTCAGGGGCTTCTGACCTGAGCCAGCCGCCGAAGAATCCCTCATCGTCGGCAGTCATCGCCGTAGTGGCTCCCCCGAATGTCACATTCACCTTCGCCGCAGCGAGGGGGTCGGCATCCGCGCGGCGGTAGGTATTCAGGAGGTTCTTCAGCACCGAGTCACCATCGGCGCTCGGTGTCACGCCGGTCCGCTTTACGACCCTGCCATAAACATGTGCCTGCACACTGTTGCCATACCCCTTGTACGGGACGATCTCGAAGGGGTCGTCATCGATGGCGGACCGTATGGCACGGACGGCATTAGCGGCTCCAAGGCCGAGCTTGCGCGCGAGGTATCCGATCTCCAGCGACCATTCGCTCACGCCGCTGAAACTATGCTACATTTGCGCCAACTGCAGCAGGCGGGAGCATGTCATCAGCCGAGCATGCCGGGATAACGGAAGGCCAGGACGCTGGACGTCGTCCGCTTGACGATGAAATCGACGTGTACGGCCTCACGCACCCTGGAAAGGTCAGGAAGACAAACCAGGATCATTTCCTCATCTGCGCTCTCCAGAAGCAGACAAAGCTCTTTCACACGAGCCTCCCCGACGCATCGAAAATAGGTGCGGATGAGCGTGTCGCGTTCATTTCAGTTGTGGCTGACGGCGTCGGTGGCCATGCCGGGGGAGAAGAAGCAAGCAGGCACGTGCTCGAAGGCATAACGCGGTATATCTCCGAAGCGATCCACACCTACTATACGGCCGACCCCCACGACGACGAGGATTTCAAGCGCGCCCTCGAAGAGTCGGCGCTCACGGTTCATAACGAACTCGCCGAGCGGTCGTCCGCGGACCGGCAGGTCAAGGGGATGGCGACGACGCTCACGCTCTGGCTCGGCGTCTGGCCACACGCCTACCTGCTGCAGGTCGGTGACAGCAGGTGCTACACGCTTCGCGACGGGACCCTCGTGCAGATGTCGCGCGACCAGACGATGGCCCAGGATTTCGTCGACCAGGGCATTTTTACTCGCGACGATCCGGCTCACGCCCGGCTGTCTCACATTCTTTCGAGCGCAATCGGCGGACCCGAGGCAGCGCCGATTGTCAGAAGGTTCGACCAGAACTGGGCCAACGTCGGGTTGCTCTGCAGCGATGGGCTCACCCGTCATGTCCCGGATGATCGAATCCGCGAGCGGCTCATGACGATGACGTCGGCGCGCCAGGTATGCGAGGACCTTCTTCAGGATGCTCTCGATGGCGGCGGGGAGGACAACATTACAGTCGTCGTGGGGCGGTCCATAGCGAAGACCTGATCAGTACAGACGCCACCGCCGTGTGTCGCGCTCAAATTCAGCCGACGCCCTCCGCCACTGCGTTAGCAACGCGTCGATCCCCGCGCCGGTAGTTACGGCTGTCCTCAGCGCCCCCCCGCCCGAAAGCTCCTCCAGACCTCTGGTTTGAAACCGCACCGCGGTGGGATGTCGTGAATAAATCTCGCGCAGAAGGTGGGCTCCTATCTCGGTCGAGCGAACCGAGTCGCGGTTGGTGATGACGATTCGGACCATCGGCACCGCCGTTCCCGCCTGCTTCTGTCCGCGGGCGATCGTCCTCGTCACGCTCTCGAATCTCACTCCGCCGAGCTTGCGGGCGTTCATCGCGCGCGCGATTGCCGGCGCGGTCGTCATCCACCGAGCTCCGATGAGGCGGAACTGCTCGGTTGTCCCGCGGCCTTCACTGATGTTGGTTCCCTCGAAGAAGGAAATTCCCGGGTAGAGAAGAGCGGCATCGGCGTTCACGATGTTCGGCGATGGCCTTACCCATTCAAGCCCCGTGTCCGCCCACCACATCGCGGGCGCGTAGCCTTGCATGGGAATGACTGTCACGGAGGCGTCGATCTGGCGGGTTCCAGCGAGATACCGCGCGAGCTCGCCCGCGGTGAGCCCGTATCGGACGGGAACGTTGTGGAGACCTGTAAATGACCTGTACCGCGCTTCGATCAGCCCGCCCTCGATCATGTCCGAGCGGATCGGATTCGGCCGGTCAGT
>JBPCJP010000173.1:0-9476 GCA_051005175.1 Gemmatimonadaceae bacterium
TGAACGCCAAGCACAAGGCGAAGAGGGATGCCGCGCATTCATTTCTGGTACACCTTGCCGGGCAGGATCTCGGTTCCGACACAGCAGCATGGGCGCAGTGGATCGGGACTTTGTTGCCGGCGCGGCCGTCTAACTAGCGCATGAAGGCGACGGACCCGCACCATGATTTCAGCCACGCGGCCGAGACCTGCGTGGTGCGGGCGCGCCTTATGCTTCATGTCACACGCAGATCTCTCTACAATGAAACGCCAAGCGATTCGCTTCAAACTCGTGGCATTCGGAATAGGGCTCCTATTTGGCTGTCAAACTTTCAATGGTAGCCGTGCGCCGTTGCATGCATCTCTTGTCACGGATTCGACCGAGGTGACTGCCTACCATCGCGGCAGTGGTTACGTTGCCACTATCGGCTTCACTTTCACCAACAGTACTGGAAGAACAATCTCGCGAGCAGGTTGCGGCGGGCCAGGCTGGCCGGGTCTGGAAAAGAAAGTGAACACTCGCTGGATTTCTGCATACCATCCAGTGGTCTTACTGTGCCGAACGTATCCCGATTTCTCGTGGCAACCAGGCGCGCAAATACGCGATGCCCTTCGCTTCGTAGCATACGAGCGGGGCCATAACACGTATCCCCAAATCAACGTCGATTCGATCGATGGCACTTACCGGCTACGATGGAGCTTTACCGAAGGAAGAGAAGCGGGTGCGAAAGGCGCGCGGAATATCGAGGCCATATCGAATGAGTTTTACATGAAACTGAGTTCATCTTCCGCTCCAGCGTCTATCACGCGCTGAAGCGGCACCACGCGTCAAGTGCGATATGCACTTGACGCAGTCGAAAACTCAATTGTGCGCATGCTCCTCGAGGTACTGCTCAGCCTTCTGTCCGCGCTCAGGTTACGAGCCCCGTTGTCGGCTCGGTCTATTTCTCCGAGACCTTCGATGTGCCCGTGTACCTCGATAATCCGCCTTATTACGACCCAAATCAGGAGAAAGGCTCGTGTCCATCGACCATCATCGGTCCTATCCGAGTGCACGCTGACCATAACGGTACACGCTATTACTTTGGCTAAGAGATGAAGCCCGCCAGAGCACAAACGCAAAATACTTTTGGCTCGGGCGCTGCCTTTTTTCCGATACGAGGTCAGAGCTTGGTGGCGCCACTCTGTTGGCCCCGTGGATGGACACGATTTGCCTTCGTGTCAACGGGCCTAACGGTTTCCTCTGCGGTAGTCGTGTATGAGACAAACGTTGGTGGACTTCTGCAAATAAACGCACCCCCGCCCAGAACTCTGAATATCATAAATCGGCAAGAAACCAGTCCAACGAAACGTGGTGCTTCTTCAGGAATTACTACGATATTAACTGGAACTACCTGTACAGCGAGATCATTCCCGGCTCTTGCTGGACAATCCAGGTGACATGATTCCCGCGGTCTCCTTTCTTTTTGCGCCATCTTCTCAATGAGTTTCGAAACCCGGAGGTAATCCCCATGTCGATTCGATTGCTGACAATGCCAGCCATACTCGTCGTTCTCGCGTGCAACACGGAGGTTAACGAGCCGATGTCCGAGCCCGAATTCAAGGTTCCGCCCCGAACAATCGCGCGAACCTGGATCGCAAGTGGAAAGGAAGAGCAACTCACCGCTGCATTCCTTGATCGGTTTCCCCCGAAAGATGCCGAATGGTATCGTGAGATGCTGCTCCGTGCGGACGCAGTGATTGAGATGCCTAACGATCCAGTGGGCCAGAAGCTCCTCAAGGAGATCTATAACGAGCGTTGGAAGGCCAATGCAGCAGCAGAGCGTAATCTGAGAAAGTAGAAGCATCGCATGGGCCGATGGCGCCATGAGAGTCACACAGGCGATTGCAATGCGGAACAGAGCTTCACATCGTCCAGCTCAGCCATCAATCGACGTTCGGCGCTTGAGTAACGTGACCCAATGGGGAAAGGGGGGTAGCGGCTTATCGCCGCTACCTATTGAATAATCCCTTGGAGACGGCGAAGAAAAAGCCCCCCGAAGGGGGCTAACTCGTTATGACCCGGCCGGGTCTCGAACCCGGACCTACGGATTAAAAGTCCGTTGCGCTACCAACTGACTTACCGGGTCTAGGTAGTCGACTGAAATCCAAAACTAATGATGTGCCTCCGGCCGGCCGAACATCAGCAGCACCAGGGATTTCTCGGCAGGAGACGTGATGATGTACACATGGTCTCCGGGCTGAAGAACCGTGGTCGGTTCGGGCGCGACGAGCTTGCGCCCGCGGACTATCAGCGTGACCGCCGCGCCGTGCGGAAACTCGAGCTCCGACAGAGACGCGAACGCCACGGGCAGCGCCTCGTCTATATAGAAGGAGAGGAGTTCTCCGTCGAGCGTCTCCAGTGACTCGATGGCCAGAACGGCCTGAGGTGGTGGTGGCTCCGACCTCTCGACGCCAAGCCGGCTGGCGAGCCACGAGACAAGCGCGCCAGGAACGAAGGCGCCGAGCACCACCACGAAGAACACTATGTCGAACACCCTCGATGCACCCGGCGCGCCGGCAAGAACCGGATATGACGCCAGAACAATCGGGACCGCGCCGCGAAGACCCACGGCTCAGATGTAAGCGATCTCCTGCTTCGGGTAGCGGAAGGGCAGAAGACAGAGGGCCACCACCACCGGCCTGGCCACGAACGTCAGAAACGCAGCAATAAGGAGCGCGATCGGAGCTATCTCGAGAAGGCGGGACGGAAACACGAGAAGGCCGAGGACGAGGAACATCGTGACCTGGCTGAGCCATGCAAGCGCATCGTGAATGCGCAGCAGCGCCATCTTGTACGGAAGTTTTCCGTTTCCGAGGATGATTCCCGCGACGTAGACGCTGAGGAAGCCGCTTCCGTTCATGAGTGTCGGAATCGAGAAGGCGATGAACGATGCGCCGATCATCAATACGGCGACGAGGCCGCCGGAAGTCGGCCGCGCGCGGACGAGCAGTGCCGAGATGCCAAAGCCGATGGCGACACCGGCGCCGATCACGATCTGGACCGTAACGAAGCTCAGGATGTGCCAGCCGAAGGCCTCGCCGCCCGATATCAGCCCCTGAGTCACGACCATCGTGAGAATGACTGCCATCGGGTCGTACGAGCCCGACTCAACCTCGAGCGTCGCAGCGACCCGGCGCTGAAGGTGCACGCCGCTGGCCCGGAGGACCGCAAAGCCGGTAGGCAAAACCGTAGTCCTCGAACGCTATCCCGCCGATTCCCTCGGAACCTGCAAGCACCCCGATGACTAGAAAGATCAGGGCGACAGGAACCGGGAACCGCTCCGTCGCCCGGCTGAAAACGACGCTGGCTATCAGAAGGGTCCCGAAAACGGCGAGGAACAGGGCCGTGGGTAGCGGTTCGGCTGTGAGCAGCGCTAGACTCCTTTTGTCACTTTCGGCGTCCCCTTTCCGTAAAAGAAGATGACAGAACCAACTTACACGCCAATGACCACGTCAAATACCGGTCCCACAGAAGAACACTCAGTCAACAGCGATAAGCTGCTCGACAAGGTGAAGCAGATCGTTCGCGAGGGTAACGCTCGCCGGATCACGATCCGTAACGAATCCGGAAAGTCGCTGCTTGAAATCCCGCTCACACTCGGCGTGGCGAGCGTCGTGCTGATTCCTGTGTGGGTCGCCATCGGGACAATCGCCGCTCTCGCCGGCCGATACACCATCGTCGTCGAGAAGCGCACTTAGCACCGCAGTCCTTCAACCCAAATTCCATGTCTTTGAGAGCAATCTTCCTGTCAGGGCTGCTCGCGTTTGCAGCGCCCGTAGCAGCGCAGCAGCCCGCAACGCCGCTCGATACAAAGCTCCCCGTCGACCCGAAGGTAAAGGTCGGAACGCTGGAGAACGGCCTCCGCTACTACATAAGGCAGAACTCGCGCCCCGAGAATCGCGCGGAGCTTCGCCTCGTCGTGAACGCAGGCTCGGTTCTCGAGTCGCCCGACCAGCTCGGCCTCGCTCACTTTCTCGAGCACACTGCCTTCAACGGCACCACTCATTTCGCGAAGAACGACCTCATCAAGTACCTGGAGTCAATCGGCGTGAGGTTCGGAGCCGATCTCAATGCGTACACGAGCTTCGACGAGACCGTCTACATCCTTCCGATTCCCACAGATACAGCGCGTATCGTCGATCAGGCGTTCCTGATCCTCGAGGACTGGGCTCATGGCCAGCTCTTCGACTCGGCCGAAGTTGCGAACGAGCGGGGCGTCGTCCGCGAGGAGTGGCGTGGCAGGAAAGGCGCTGGCGACAGGATGCTCCAGCAGTGGCTGCCGGTCGCGTTCAAGGGCTCGCGTTACGCGGAGCGGCTGCCGATTGGAACTGAAGAAAGCATAATGGCGGCGAACCCGGAGAAACTGCGCCGCTTCTACAACGACTGGTATCGCCCCGACCTGATGGCGGTGATAGCGGTCGGCGACTTCGATCCCGTGGCGATCGAGGCGAAGATCCGCCAGCATTTCTCGAAGATCACGAGGCGCCCCGATGCGCCGGCCCGTCCCGTTTACGATGTCCCGGCCAACAGGGAACCGCTCGTCGCAATCGCCACCGACCGGGAGGCGACGAGCACGAACGTGAACCTCATCTACAAGATGCCGGCAGCAGGCGTGGAGACAGTCGGGGACTATCGCACGATGCTCATCGAGCGACTCTACCTCCGCATGCTCAACAGCCGGTTCTCCGAGATCACCCAGAAGCCCGACGCGCCGTTTCTCGGCGCGGGCGCATCGAAGTCCAGCTTCTTCGCGCGGAACACCGAGGGCTTCACTCTCTCAGCAGGGGTGAAGGACGGCGGGGTCGAGGCCGCGGTGGAAGCCCTCCTCACCGAGGCACGCCGCGTCGACGCCTTCGGTTTTCTCGAGGCAGAACTCGACCGGGTGAAGCAGGACGTGCTCCGCGGATACGAGCAATCGTTCGCCGAGCGCGAGCGGACACAGTCAGAGTCGTTCGTCGAGGAGTACATCGGCAACTACCTCCAGGGCGAGGCGATTCCCGGCATCGAATACGAATACAGAATCGCGCAGGAGCTCATCCCGACGGTCACGCTGGCTGAGGTAAACCAGCTCGCAAGAAAGTGGATCACCGACGAAAACCGGGTGATCATTGCCCAGGCGCCGCTGAAGGATAGCGTTCCGGCTCCAACACGCGAGGGCATCCTCGCGGCATTCGAGCGCGCTTCCACCGCGACTATCGCCGCGTACGCCGAAACGCTTTCGGCCGACCAGCTCGTCGCTGAATCGCCCGCACCCGGGAAGATCGTCTCATCGAAACCGATACCCGGACTCGACGCAGTGGAGTGGAAACTCTCGAACGGCGCCAGGGTGATCGTCAAGCCAACCGACTTCAAGGCCGACCAGGTCCTGTTCTCGGCCTACAGCCCGGGAGGCAGCTCTCTGGCTTCGGATGCTGATTACATGTCAGCGGCGATCGCATCCCAGATCATCCCGATGGGCGGCTTGGGCGCGTTCAACGCCGTCGATCTCGACAAGAAGCTCACGGGAAAGGTCGCGAACGTTAGTCCCGTGATAGGAGAGGCCACCGAAGGGCTGAGCGGAAACAGCTCGCCGAAGGATATCGAGACGATGTTCCAGCTCGCGTATCTCTCGTTCATGGCACCGCGGCTCGATATGGTGAGGTTCGAGGCGTTCAAGAATCAGGTTGCGCCCTTCCTCGCTAACCGCGGGCTCGCCCCAGGCAACGTGTTTTCGGACACAGTGCAGGTTACGATGGCGCAAAATGCTTTCCGCGCGAGACCCTTGTCTGCCTCGACATTCGCCGAGGTGGATCCGGAGAAATCCCTGGCCTTCTACAGAGACCGGTTCGCGGACGCCGGGGACTTCACGTTCATCCTCGTCGGCAATGTCGATACTGTCGCAGTCAAGCCGCTGGTCGAAGCGTGGCTCGCATCACTCCCGGCGAGCGGACGCAAGGAAGCGCCGCGCGACTCGGGCATTCGTCCGCCAGCCGGAGTGGTGAAGAAGGTCGTCAACAAGGGTACGGAAGCAAAGGCGACGACGAGCATGTTCTTCACCGGCGCCTGCTCCTACACGCCGGAGGAGCGGCTCAAGCTCCGCGCCCTCACAACGATGATGCAGACCCGCCTCAACGAATCGCTGCGCGAACGGCTCGGCGGTACATACAGTCCGAACATCGGCGGGTCATGCCAGCGACTCCCGCGCCAGCAGTACACCGTGCAGCTAGGCTACGGATCGTCGATCGAAAATGTGGAGCCGCTCACGGAGGCGGTGTTTGCCCTCATTGACAGCGTGAAGACGCAGACGCCTTCGCAGGCCGACGTCGACAAGGTGAAGGAGGAGATTCTCCGCTCACGCGAAGTCGAGGTGAAGACGAACGCTTACTGGGTCGGGAACATCCAGGCCCGGGACCAGGCGGGAGAAGACCTGGCCGGGCTTGGAAGCGCCTATGACGAAATGGTGCGCAAGCTTACAGCCGCTGATCTACAGAAGGCTGCGCGCTACTACTTCAATACCGGCAACTACGCGAGATTCGTTCTCCTTCCGGAGAGTTAGCGCTCCTTCCTCAGCTCGACGCTGCCGTTGAGCGTCTCGAGCTCGATCCCCCTTCCTTTAACACACCTTGCGCGGCGAATCCCCTCGTGCGTCGATCAGGTCGATAACAGGTGCCTCACCTCTCCAACTTTCGCTCGCAGGCCTTCGTGGTCGTCAGCCATCACGGTTATGTGTCCGAGCTTCCGCTTAGGCGCGGGCGCCTTTCCATACATGTGAACGTGCACATCCTCGAGTTTCCGCAGACGCGTAACGTCAGGCTCGGCGCCGATCACGTTGACCATTCCTGCCGCTCCTGCCATTTCGGTTGAACCAAGGCGGAGCCCGCAGATCGCCCGCAGGTGATTCTCGAACTGGCTTGTGTCTGCTCCCTCAATTGTCCAGTGACCGGTATTGTGGACCCGGGGCGCCATCTCGTTTGCCACCAGACCCTCGGACGTCTCGAAGAGCTCGACAGCGAGAACACCGTAATAGCCGAGGTCGTCCATGATCCTCAGGGCATAATGCTCCGCCAGCTTCTGCGTTTCAGGGGAAACCACTGGAGCGGGCGCGAGCGAATACCGCAGGATCCCATCGCTGTGGTGGTTCTCGACGAGCGGATAGAAAGCGGTCTCCCCGGTGGTGGACCTCACGGCGATTATCGAAAGCTCACGTGAAAATCTCACGAACGACTCGACTATCGCGGGCACTCCGCCGCTCGCCACCCATGCCTTGGCGATCTCGTCCCGGGAACGAATCACGGCCTGGCCTTTTCCGTCGTAGCCGAGCCGCCGCGACTTGAGGACGGCCGGCGTGCCGATTCGCTCGAGCGCGTCGCGAACATCCTTCATGCGAACTACCGCCGCGAAGGGGGCGGTGGGGATTCCGAGACGCTCGAAGCACTGCTTCTCGCTTGCGCGGTCCTGCGCTGTTTCGAGCGCGACTACTGACGGATGGACGACCACTTTTTCTTCGACTCTGGTCACCGCCTGCGCTGGAATGCTCTCGAACTCGTAAGTGGCGACATCGAGCCCATCGGCGAAATGATCGAGCGCGGCATCGTTTCCATAGTCGGCGATTATGTGCTCGGCGACCATGCCCGCTGGTGCATGGGGATCGGGCGAAAGGAATCGAAGGGTGCAGCCAATGCGACCACCGGCTTGCGCGAGCATCTGTCCAAGCTGCCCGGCGCCGAGTACTCCGACTTTCACTCGGTGCTTGCCGGGTCCGGCCTGTCCAGCACGGCTTGTGTCTGCGTTTCCCTGAACGTTTCAAGGGCAACGCGGAGGTCGTCGTCATCGACAGCGAGAATTGCAGTGGCCAGCAAGGCGGCGTTTATCGCACCGGGCTTGCCGATTGCCAGTGTGCCCACGGGCACACCTGCTGGCATCTGCACAATCGAGAGGAGCGAGTCGATCCCCTTCAGCGCCTTTGATTCAACGGGAACGCCGAGCACCGGCAGGGTTGTCTTGGCTGAGACCATTCCCGGAAGATGGGCGGCTCCGCCGGCTCCTGCGATTATCACGCGAATCCCGCGGTCGCGAGCGCCGCTCGCATAATCGAAAAGCAGGTCCGGGGTCCGATGGGCAGATACGACGCGCGACTCGTTCGCAACGCCCAGCGCGTCGAGGGTCTCGACCGCGTGTCTCATCGTCTCCCAGTCGGATCTGGAGCCCATTATCACGCCGACAAGGGGATGAGTGCTCATCTCAGCTCGGGAGTGGGCCGATGGTAGTCTCGCCGATGAGAGCGTCAAGATCGAGCATCAACTGGCTCACTCTCACAAAGCTCCTCCGATGGTGCGGCGTAATGCCGTGGGAGTCCAGGCCGCGTATGTGCGCGCGTGTGGTGTAGCCCGCATTACGCTCCCAGGTATAGCCGGGATAACGGACAGCGAGCCGCGACATGAGTCTGTCGCGCGTGACCTTTGCCAAGATCGAGGCGCATGCGATAGTGAAGCAGCGTGCATCACCGTGGACGACCGCTGTATGCGGTATCGGAAGCGTCCGCATCGCCTTTCCATCGATTATGACGTGGTCGGGCTGAATGTGGAGGCGGCCGAGGGCGCGGCGCATCGCGAGGACGCTCGCCTGGTAGATGTTGATTCTCTCGATCTCGCGCACGGATGCGGCGCCAAGTGAGTATGCGAGCGCCTTTTCCATGATCTTGACGGCGAGCCGGTTGCGCTGGTCCGCGGAAAGCATCTTCGAGTCGTCGACTCCGCGGATGGCGCGCATGTCCGGCGGCATGATCACAGCGCATGCGACGACAGGTCCGGCGATCGGCCCCCTGCCCACTTCATCGACGCCTGCCAGAAGAGGGCCCTTCTCCCTGCGAAGGTCCCTCTCGATGTGGGTCCAGCGTTTTATGCGATAGGGGGCGCGGCTCTTTTTTACCGGCTCTTCAGAGCCTTCGCCCGCGCCCCCCTTATGCTGCGTCCGCAACTTTTCCGCGATGATGCGAGCGGTGAGCGGACCTTTGCCTTACGCTTCCGTGCCCGGCATCTGGACACGCGTCTTGCGCTCCTTGATGCGGGTTGCCTTACCCGTGAGGTGACGGAGGTAGTAAAGCTTGGCGCGACGCACGCGGCCGCGGCGGACGACGATCACGCCGGCGATCATCGGGCTGTGGACGGGGAAGATGCGCTCGACTCCGATGCCGCTCGAGATCTTGCGGACCGTGAAGGTCTCGCTGACGCCAGAGCCACGGCGGGCGATGCAGACACCCTCGAACGCCTGAACGCGCTCCTTGTCACCTTCTTTCACACGAACATTCACGCGCAGCGTGTCGCCGGCGCGGAAGGCAGGCACGTCTGTGCGGAGCCACTCTTTCTGGGTTTCGATAAATGGATGCATATAGAGCTCGGGGCGGAGGTTTACAGCCCGATTCAGGTTGGTTTTGGGGTAGCGTACCAAATTAACCCTCTGGGAGGGGCAATGCCAGT
>JBPCJP010000174.1:0-4514 GCA_051005175.1 Gemmatimonadaceae bacterium
ACGGCAGTCCACGCGCCGGCTATCACGTGCGGCGTGTTCTGCGGCGTAGTGTGAGGTATCCGGTACGAAGCAGTCACGACCGCTGCATCCCGGGCAAGCACGTCGACCTGCATGGAGGTCCAGTCCCATTCAGGATCCTTCATGTTGCTCCCGACGAACTCCCAGAAGGTCTCGATCTGGCGGCGAAGCTCGGCCCGGGAGGTGGTGATCTGTCCGGAGCTCGCCGAGTAGACCGCGGTTTCCGGGTAGAGCGTCATCAGGCGGTCAACGACGTTCGGCGCAGTCAGGTCGTAGGTGTCGACGACTACATTGCGGATCGCATCCTCTATCCCGGTTCGTTCGGCAGCCGAAAGTCCGGCAGGTTCGCCAGGCCGGCATGCTCCGACGAGAATCGCCGCCGATGCTACGGCAAGGCGGAAAACCCTGGGTCCTGTCAATTAGTCTCCATGGTGAGACAAAATCGTCTCAAAGAGTGGACATAAGTGGCTGGAAATGCGCTATTCAAGGGGCAAGTGCAACGGCTCAGCCGTTGCACGGCCGGTACCGTAACAGCGGGCCGAGCGCCAGACCGGTGTTCGGGCGACCGCATTTAGATGGATCCGGAGGAAAGGTGCGCAAGATCGTGAGAGCCGGCGGTGTCGCGGTAGCGCTGGTGATAGCCGCGTGCAGCGGCTCCGAGAAGCTTGTCGATGACGCGTTCGAGAAGGATCTGGAAATGGCCTTCGCTTCGAGCCCCATCGACCTCCAGAAATCGGCCGGGGCGGCGCAGGTCGTTTCTTCAATCGAGCGGACAGCGCCGCCCGAACGACGGACCGCGCCTTCGCAGAGGGTTCCCAGGCATACCCCGGCGCCGCGGAGCGCTCCAGCTCCCGTCGAGGTCGCCGTGGCAGTCGCAGCCGAGCCTGAGCCCGCTCCGATCGTCATAGCGGAGGCTCCCGCCGAAGGCATCATCGTAGCAGGTCCGCGGCCGCAACCGGTTGAATCAGGCGGGGCAGGTCCCCGCGTCGACGTTTACGGAGGCGACGGTCGAGTGGTGATCGGTGTCGTCCTTCGGGGCGGGCGTACCGGAATCGACCACTGTGACCCGCGGACCGACGGCCGGCGCGGTCGGGGTGACAACGGCGGATATATCGCAATCAACAACCGCATCCCTATCGTTGGAACGTTTCCCGGCAGCGGAAGAATGACCGCTTCCGGTCCCCGGACGGGCGGGAGGGGCCGCTTCTAGGACATGAAACACGTCATTCCGGTTCTGCTCGCGGCACTGCTCGCGAGCGCGTGCACCGAGGGGCCGAGGGACGATGCTCTTGCGCAGGATTCGAGTCTGTCAAGAGACCTCGCCCTGGCCAATCAGGACACTGCCGGTTTCCCGCAGCTTGCAGACGTACCGGCCGCAGCCGAGCCGACGGTGATACAGTCGGCTCCGGTGCCTCAGCCTTCACGCGTTCAAGCGCCGCCGCGGACGGTGGTTCGCCGTCCGGCAGCACCTGCCCCCGCGCCCGCTGCTATTCCCGCTTCGCCGACAACCCGCGTAACCGAAAGCGGCAACACCGAGACCGTCGATCCGCGAGGGTCCGAGCGGGCGCTCGGAGTTGTTTCGGCGGGCTCGGAGATCGCCCTCGCTTCGGGTGAGCGCGTATGCACGAGCACGAGCAAGGTCGGCGACAGGTTCAGTGCGCAGATTGCAAACCCGGTAATGGGCGCGAATGGCGCGGTGATACCAGTCGGGGCGACGGCGCTCGTCACGGTTTCCTCGCTGAAGAGAAGCGAAGGTTCAGGCGACAACATCGAGTTCGGACTGACCGTCGAGTCGATCACCTTCGATGGCCGGACGTATCCGGTGACATCCCGCACCACATACGCCGAGGTGGACCGTGTGCGCGCCGAGTCGCGGACCGACGATGCAAAGAAGGTCGCCGCGGGCGCCGCAATTGGCGCAGTGCTCGGGCAGGTGCTCGGCGGCAGGACGAAGTCGACGGTGATCGGCGCAGCGACCGGGGCTGCCGCTGGCGCCGTGGTTGCCAACCGGACCGCGAACTACGATGGCTGCGTGCCGAGCGGCGGCCGGATCACGATCACCCTGAGCGAGCCGCTGACGATCCAGCGCACCTGAGAACATCGCTTCCGGCGCAGGGTAAATTTGGGATCGTGAAGAGATTACTACTGCTGCCGGTTCTCGCGACTATCGCCTGCGGGAAGGCAGGGAACTCGGCGAACGCTGGCGATACGGCTGTGGATTCCGCCGCCGCCCTGGCAGACTCGCCTCGGGCAGTGCGTGACACAACCGCACTGACATGCGGGGTTACCGGCACGCCAGCGCTCGAGGAGACCGGCATCGGCGAGTTGAAGCAGGGTCGCTCAATCGATGAAATCCCCGCGCTCTGCGAGGTCCTGAGCGATTCCGAGCAGCAGGGCCAGGAGGGGATAATGGAGCGAGTCGTTGTCGTGCAGATTGCCGGCGAGACCGTGCGGGCCGTCGTCGACAGGGGGAGGATCGTCAGGATCGAAGTGAACACGCCTCGCCTCAGGACTGCTGACTCGCTGGGCGTCGATACCCCGTTAAGCCGGATCGCGGCGATGCGGGGCGCGCAATTCGCACCGGGGCATGATGGGGTCTTCGGCTTCTCGCCTGAACACTGCGGCCTGAGCTTCAGGTTTTCAGTGCCGTGGCGTCCCCCGGCGGGAGGTCAGTGGACTGCCGAAGCAATCACAGCGAGGCACGGGACTGCAGCCGTGAACCGCGTCATAGTGATCGGCTGCCGGCGTTAGAAACCGATCAGGGATTTCCAGCGGAATCGAGATGTCTGACGATCCATCTCTCATTCTCGAGCCGCCTTCGTTCTGTCCTGGTTGAATCGACGAAACGAAGCAGGTGGTCGCCGCCGTGTGCTGTCAGGACCTTGCTCTGAATGAGCCATCCCGGCTGAGCGAAGCTTCGCGCGTTGCGATCCAGATACACCGCCCTTCGCTCTTCGGGGAGGCTACCGATTATCTCGAAGGGCTTCGGCAGCCATGAGCGAGTCGTCATCTCCCCGCTGCTCCAGGACTCCGGCATCAGCCGTCCATCGCTCGCAAGAACGAAGGCGGCTCGCGGATTTGCGCCGGCCTCGATGAGAAGCGACTCGAGCTCGGGATCGAGCACCGGCACCTGATCGTGAAACCGCGCCGGCGCGAGCTGGCGCCTGGCGATCTCCGCTCCGAACGCTTTGTGTCCCGCGGTGAGCGTCAAGGGCATCGCGAGCAGCGGAAGTATCGATGCGGCAATCACTGAGCGCGCATGGGGAGAAGCCGCGAAGGGGCGCAGGCGCATACACGCCATCATGGCGTAAACGAGGACCGGGATGATCGCCACGAGATTGACCGGGTGGCTTCGCCCCGTGAAATAACTCGAGATTGCCCATACGAGCCCCCAGGCGGCGGCCCAGACGATGAGCCGGGAGTCGCGGGGATTCTTTCGCGCGTGGAGGCCGAGAATTGTCGAAACGATCAGGAACGCGATGATCAGATACCAGATCGTCCCGGTCGGGTCTATGGGGAGCGCGCCGAACCCGCCGCGGCTGTAGAGGAGTACGTATTCGAAGTGTCCAGTCAGGTCCGGGCCGGGCGCTCCGGCAAGGCGATATGCCGCAAGAACAAGGATGCCGGCGATGACCACAGCGGCTGCCTGATACGCAGCGTTCCTCACGACTGCGAGGATGGTCCCGGATACCGGCATACTATCCCGTCGCGCGGCCTGAAGGGTATGAACGAGAAGGGCGGGGAACCACATCGCAGTCACGTATATGGCTGTCTCGGCTGACCACAGCACCGCGACTATCCAGATCGCAGTTCCAGTGAGGACGAACCGTCTCGCGCGCACTTCTGCCTCAGGCTTCAAATGCGAGATCACCAGGAACGCGAGCATCACGAAGCACCAGATGAATCGAAACGGTCCGGCCGCCGGCGTCATCTGCGCCGGAAGAAGGAGTGTCTCGCTCCGGGGCCGGAAGAAGAGAGTTACAAGCGTGATGAGGAACGCGGTGATGGCACCGGCAATCCCCGGCGAAAGACGGCGGATCGAGATGTACATAAGGCACGCCACGATCGCGTAGACGAGTGACTGAAAGAACCAGAA
Source organism: Gemmatimonadaceae bacterium (assembly GCA_051005175.1). Classification (GTDB taxonomy): domain Bacteria; phylum Gemmatimonadota; class Gemmatimonadetes; order Gemmatimonadales; family Gemmatimonadaceae; genus UBA4720. The sequence continues at coordinate 4,115 of JBPCJP010000174.1, forward strand.
ACTCTGCCAGGCGCTGCCGGGAAGCAGCGCCGGAATGAGGATGCTGAGAAAGCCGTACTGGGACGGCGTGTCCCAGAGAAGTGTTCCTCCCTGCCTCAGCTGCTCGATCGGCCCGATGAAGAATCCCCAGTGGTAATGCTCCACAACCGGAAATGTCCTGAAGCTGAACACGGCCAGGAACGCGACCGGAATAAGATCCAGCGCCCTGATCGCCCCGCCCACCTGCGACTTGTCCCTGACCCATGAGCGCAGGGTGAAGCCGATGATGAGCACGCTGGCCGCGAGTACGACAGCGGTGAGCGGCGATGCGGTCAGCCAGGTCAGCGCATTCTGCCAGTATACGAGCGCCCCGCCGGCCATCCACGCCGCGGTCGCACACGCAATCGACAGCGCGACAGTT
>JBPCJP010000175.1:0-7743 GCA_051005175.1 Gemmatimonadaceae bacterium
CAACTGCCAGGTGACACTGCACGCGGCGCGAGCCAATCGTTCACTATTGTGATCTGATCCGCCAGATCCGCCCTTATCCGTGAAATCCGTTATCCATGGGTGTCCGCAGAATCTTCGCTCAGGCCCCTGACGTGTATTCGCGACCCTTCCACGACACGCGCTTCCCCCTGACGACAGCCCGCAGGAAGATCCACGAAACCACCGCGGCACCGAGCGGCGTAAGCAGCGCATATGCCGGCGACTCGTCGATCATTGTATAGATGAAGAGCCACCAGACGAGCAGGCACACCTGGGCGATTGCTGCCCATATCACCAGCGGGGCAGGAACCCCGGCGAAAATTGCGGCGAAAAGAACCAGGGCGGGGATTACCCTGAGGAGCGGCGCCAGCGGCAGCATCACGGGAAAGAAGAATCTGCCGAGAGCACCGAGTGGCGCCGAGTCGATGCCCGCGGCGAATACGTTTTTTCCCCAGCCGTGAATCAACTCCCCGAGCGACCTGTACATCCGCGTGGAAAGCTGGCTCAAGCCGAGCATCGCGACGACACGCTTTCCCGCGGCGAAGTAGCGCCGGGCCATCATCATGTCATCAGCAACGTGCGACTTCACCAGCGCATGCCCGCCCATCTCGTCGTAGACATCCCGCCTCACGAAGATGCACTGCCCGTTGGCGATCTTGCTGTCGACACTCTTCGACCGTGTCATCGCCTCGGAGCCGCCGAACCTTATCGCCATCAGCTCGAAGATCTGCGGCTGGACGAGTTTCTCCCAGAACGTCACGATCTCCTGTTTTCCGGCAACGGTGAAAAGGTCCGCCTCGCGCCGCCGCATCGCGTTGACTGATCGCGTGATGAGGTCACTTGAGTGGACAGTGTCAGCATCGGCGAAAAGGATTATCGAGCCGCGGGATTCCTCCGCCCCCGTGCGGCACGCCCATTGTTTGCCGAACCATCCTTCCGGCAGGGGAGCATTCCCGATAACGCGCAAGCGGGTGTCCCCTGACGCCAGGGCGCGCGCGATCTCCCCGGTCCGGTCGGATGAGTGGTCGTCAACGACTATCACTTCGAGCCGCGGGTAATCGGCGGAGAGCACCGACGCCACGCACCGCTCGATGTTGACTTCCTCGTTGCGCGCCGGGATCACGACGCTGACAAGCGGCGCATCAGCTGGCGCGTCTCCGCTCTCGTCATCGAGATGCCGGGAGGTACGCACCCGGAGGGCCGTCACGACGGGCACGAGTAAATACGGCAGCGCCGCGAGCACTGCGATCAAGTTTGCTTCCACGGACCGAAAGCTACTCCGGGAGGTAGCCTTCCGACCTCATCTCGTCCAGCAGTCTCTTCCAGCCCGTCCTGACACTAGGGACGGAGGGCGTCCATCCCGACGCCTGCCGGAATTTCGCGTTCGAAAGCCTGAGTGACCGGCCGAGCGTATCCCCGAGTGAACCCGTAATGCGGGTAAGCCATCGCGGTGCGATTCTAGGCGGTTTTGCCCCGAGTGCCGAAGCGAGAAGTCCAAGTGCCTCCCCGCGCCGCATCGGCTCGTCATCTGTCACGTTGTAGACGCCCGCCCGCACTTTCAGCGAGGCGAAGACCGCGGCGGCCGCGTCGTCAGTCCACACAAATGACATGTACCCATCTGGCCCGCCGAACATCGGAGCCAGCCCGCTCTTCACCGCCTTCACGAGATCCTGCGTGAGCGAGGAGTCGGGACCGTAGAACATCGAGAAGCGAAGGACTACGCCGGCACCGCCGGACTTCGTGAACTCGTCGGCCGCGGATTCAGCATGCCGCACGCTCTCAACGTAGCTCGACGGCTCGATTTCGACGTTCTCATCTATCCATTCATCGCTGCGGTCCGGGTAAGTCATGGCAAATGATTCCTGGACGAAGCGCTGCGCGCGCGCGGCGATCGCGCCCGACGCGAGATTCTGGGACGCCTCGATTCTCAGCCGCGAGTTTTCACTGAACGCGCCTGGCATCATCGCCTTCATCCCGGAGGGAATTCGAGTCGCGATGTTTATCACGGTGTGGTGGCCCATCACCGCGTCCTCGACCGCAGCAGGATCGAAAAGGTCGACCTTCACAGGTGTCGCGCCCTGCTTCTTCAGCTGCGCGGCCTTGCGTGGCGATCTTGCCACGGCCGTGACCTCACTCCCCGCATCGATGAGGATGGGTATGAGGCGACGGCCGACCACGCCGGTGGCTCCAGCTACGAAAATTTTCATGTTGTACCGCCAAGTTTTGGCTCAGGCCAGCTGTTCTATTCGGTGCCTTCAACACCGCCAGGTCCGGTGCGGTCCCCCGAATCCTTCGACTCCCCGCCGAGGGGGGTGGTGCCACTCTCGCGCGGCCTCTGCTCGCCGTCGCGTACGAACGCATCGTCACCGGATTCGGTCATGCTTTCCTCGCGATTGCCTGAGGTCGCGCGATCCGTCGTGTCCTCTGGATCCATGAGCGGATCCTTCTTGCTGCCGAGCTTCTCATCGCCTGTCATGAGTGTCTCCCTGTCGAAGTCATGGAAATCGGCGCAATCGACATGCCATGCGTCGCGTGGCTTGCCGGCCGGTTCGTTGACCCTTTCGCTCGCTCGCATACGTTTCACGATCCCGACCGCCGCGAAAAGAGCACTCAAAGTCCCCCGACCCGCATATGACATCAAATTCGCTCGCACCCGTCAGGCCTCTACCTGCCGGCTCACGCGTAGCCCTCGTCGCGCCATCGGGCGTCATACGGAATCCCGGGCAGATCGAGCGTGCCGTGGAGAATGTGAGGTCTCTGGGATGGATTCCCTCGGTGGCGGAAAACGTTTCCGCGGCACATGCATACTTTGCCGGAACGGACGATCAGCGACTTTACGGTCTCAACTCGGCGATCCGTGATGACTCGATAGATGCGATCTGGTGCGTGCGCGGCGGGTACGGTGCCATGAGGCTCCTGCGCGACATCGATTTTCCAGCTCTCAAAACAAATCCGCGCCCCGTCATAGGGTTCTCCGATATCACAGCGCTTCACGCTGCAATTCACCGCGGGTGCGGAATCGTGACTTTCCACGGACCGACAGCGCGTGGCGAGCTGAGTGACTTCTCCCGCGACAACCTCGCGCGCGCGCTGATCGACCAGACCGACTCGTGCGGTGCGGCTCCCGAAGGCCGAACGCTACGCTCAGGAATTGCCGCCGGACGCCTTGCCGGCGGCAACCTCGCGCTTGTCACGGCCCTGATCGGAACGCCATGGTCGGTAGACTTCGAAGGAGCAATACTCCTGCTCGAGGACATCGACGAAGCGGTCTACCGCGTGGATAGAATGATGCAGCAGCTTCTCCTGTCGGGGGGACTCGAGCGCTGCGCCGGCATAGTCGCGGGAGACTTCAGGCGGCCCGAAGGCGAGCAGGAAGAGGACAACCGCACGATAGACGAGGTAATCGCTGAAGCGGCCGACTCCGCGGGAATTCCCTGTTTCGCCGGAGCGCCGTTCGGGCACATCGGCGACCAGTGGACGATTCCCCTGGGGGCGTTCGCGGAAATGCGGGCCGGCGACTGCACCCTGTACGTGACCGGCGGTAAATGAGTTGCGGTATACTGAAGAACAGCCATATCCGGGAGAAATCGAATGCGCGTAGGATCGCGAGGGGATCTTGTCGAAGATGCAAAGTCGCGGGTGAAGCAGGTATCGGCCGCCGACGCCTTGCGGGACAGAAACCCTGATACGGTTCTTCTCGACGTCCGCGAGCCGAACGAGTGGAACATGGCTCACATTCCGGGAGCTGTCCTCGTCCCGCTGGCAGACGTGGAGGAGAAAGTCGAGTCGGCAGTCCCCCGCGACAGCAAGGTCGTCGTGTATTGCGCGAGCGGAAATCGCTCGGCCCTCGCAGCCGATACGATGCAGCAGATGGGATACTCGGACGTAGCTTCGATGGCGGGCGGTATCCGGGGCTGGGCCGACGCCGGCGGAGAGGTTGAATAAGGCCGGGATGCGACTCGAACCGTTCGAGGTCTGGCGGAACCGTGGTGAAACGCTGCCGCTCATCATCCGTGGTGAAGCCCGGCTGCCCGACGATCCTGCAGGTACTGTCGTCATCTGTCATGGCTTCAAGGGCTTCGCCAGGTTCGCCTTCTTTCCCGTCCTTGCCGAAAAACTTGCCGAGGCCGGGCTCGCCGCGATCACCTTCGATTTTTCGGGAAGCGGGATAGGGGAGGATCGGGAGAACTTCACTAACCCGCTCGCCTTCACCCACAACACGTTTACCCGGGAGCTCGACGACATCGAAGCAGTTGTCGCCGAAGCGCGGGTGCATGGCTGGATCGGCGACGGGTACGGGCTGATGGGTCATTCCCGGGGAGGCGGCATGGCCATTCTCCACGCGGCGCGCGATTCGGATGTGAAGGCGCTCGTCACATGGGCCGCGATCTCTCATGTGAACCGGTGGCCGCCCGAGCATGTAGCGGACTGGCGGCAACGCGGCTACATCGACATCCCAAACGCGCGCACCGGCCAGACGATACCAGTGAGCAATGAGCTCCTTCGCGAAATCGAGGAGCTCGGCGAAAGCCGGCTGAATATCGCGGCGGCGGCCGGGACAGTGCGGGCGCCATGGCTGATTATCCACGGCGACGCTGATGAGACAGTTCCCGTGTCCGAGGCAAAGCACCTCGCGGAGATTGCCGGCAACACCAGCCAGCTGAGCGTGATCGAGGGAGGCAATCACACCCTCGGCGGAAAGCACCCGCTTGCCGAGGTGCCGCCGATACTCGAGCGGGCGACGTCGGAGACTGTCGGGTTTTTCGTCGAGCATCTCGCGGGAAATTCGATGTGACGACCCTCGCGAGGCTTCGCAGCGATCCGCGCATAGCGCGGCTCGAGGGCGCGCTCGCTTCGCGAAATATTGACCTGGTTGAGGATCCGGCGGCGCGCCGTGCCGCGGTGTCGATCCTCATCAGGCTTGGCGAAAACGATGAACCCGAGATCTTTTTCATCAAGCGGGCGCTCTATGAAGGCGATCCATGGAGCGGGCACATTGCGTTTCCCGGCGGGCGTGAAGAACCTGACGACGGTGACCTGTTCGGCACCGCCTGCCGTGAGGCGATGGAGGAGGTCGAGTTCGATCTCAGGCGTGAGGCAACCCTGATCGGTGCCCTCGACGACCTGCGCCCCAGGACCGTGCGTCTTCCCAGCATTGTGGTTCGGCCGTTCGTTTGCCTCATGCCCGCTCCGCCGGACCCCGTGTTGAGCCTCGAGGTGGCTGATTCGTTCGGGGTTCCGTTATCGGTTCTGCTCGATCGCTCTGTCTGGCGGGACACGAGGGTCAGGGCAGAGGGAATTGAGATGAGCCGTTTTGCGTTTCACCACCGGGGATACGTGGTATGGGGCATGACCGAGCGCATTCTCTCCGGTCTCGTCGAGCTGTTCACCGAACAGCTACCCCTTGCGGAGAAACTTAGGCCGTCCTAATATCAGAGATAGGATAACCTAATTCTCATCTGGACAGCTTTTCTCCCCACCACGGAGGTCGTGGCTGAAGATTCTCGCTATGTGGTTGCATCCATCGTCGCGGGGCTCAACATTTGGCTTCTCCTGGAAGAGGTGGGCAACAGCATGAAAACTCCCAAGCGGGCGCATCTTCGCCTGGAGGATTCCCCGGGCGAAGAGGATTCGCTCACCGGCCCGGTCGAGGACTACCTCAAGGCGATATACGAGATTGGCCGCGGCAACGTGTCTGTCGCGACGAACGACATCGCGCAGAAGCTGAGTCTCACCGCCGCATCGGTGAGCGGAATGGTCCGTCGGCTGGCGGAACAGGGGCTGCTGTCGTACGAGCGTTACCGCGGCGTAACGCTGACCGACTCCGGCCGCCGCGCCGCACTCCGCACAATCCGCCGCCACCGCGTCATCGAGTCATACCTGTCGCACGCCCTCGACTATCCGTGGGACCGTGTACACGACGAGGCGGAGCGACTCGAGCACGCGGCATCGGACGAGCTCGTCGACAGAATGGCCGAGGCGATCGGGGAGCCGATAGTCGATCCGCACGGTGCGCCGATCCCGTCGCGCGAAGGGCTGATGGACGAGACGATCCACTTCACCCTCGCCGACCTCGGCGCCGGATACGGCGCGCGCGTCGTCGAGGTGAGCGACGATGACCCCGAGATGCTGCGCTACCTTGGCGAGCTCGCAATCGTGCCGGGAGCGGAGCTCATCGTTCTCGCGAAAGCCCCGTACGAAGGTCCGATAACGCTGCGCATCGCGGGCACGAAGCTGTCGATCGGCCCCACACTCGCCGCTCAGGTGATGGTCCAGCCACTGTCGGACCCGGACGCGCCGGCACACTAGGTTTAGGGGGTGATCGCCCACCTCGCCGTCGCTTTCCTGCTTATTCAGTCGCCTCAGCACAGAACAATCGCGGTAGACGAGCGCCTCGCCGAAGACGCCGGGATCGCGATTGGCGACAGGTTGACTGTCTCTGCCAGGCCCGGTGCTCCCGACGGCGATACAGTCATCGTTTCAGCCATCCTCAAGCGCGGTGCGGATCCGGCCGAGATAGCGAGGAGCGAGTATCAGGTGCGGATGCACCTCGATCATCTGCAGAGCGTCGCTTCGTACGGGGACCGCGTCGATCGTTTCGCAGTAGCGACCCGCGGCGACTCGGCGATTGAATCCGCGTTGCGCGACATAAACGCCGCTGCGTTCGGGTTCGAGGCCCACCGGTCCCGTGACATCGCCGTCGGCACTTCCCGCACATTCCAGGTGGTAAGCCGGTTCCACAAGGCGATAGGCGTGATAACGATCGTCGCGAGCGCGATCTTCCTTCTCTGCATCATGCTGCTCAAGGTCGAGGAGCGAAGGCGCGACGTCGCCGCGTTGCGGCTGATGGGAATCTCCGCGACGACAGTGGTGAAGGGCGTTGTAGCCGAAGCTGCGCTGCTTGCGCTCGTCGGAAGCGCGCTCGGCGTTGGCGTCGGCTGGTTCGCGTCGCAGCTCATCAACTGGTACTATCAGGGGCTCTACCGCTCGCCGCTCTACTTTTCCCTCATCACCGCGGAGATCGTGACGTTCGCGGTGGGCCTGTCGCTGGTTCTTGGGATAGTGGCGGGCTTCCTCGCGTCGCTCCGTCTCGTGCGAACGCCTCCCCTCGCTCTGTTCGGGCGCTGATGATAGTCCAGCTCGCGTGGGCCTCGTTGCGTCGTCACGCCACACGCACGCTGCTTGCGATCCTCGGCGTCGCCGTGGCGGCCGCGATGCTGCTTGACATGGTGATGATGTCGACGGGCCTTCGCGAATCGTTTCGCGAGCTGCTGATGTCGCGCGGATTCCAGCTCCGCATTGCTCCGAGAGGAACTCTGCCGTTCGATACAGATGCCACGATCACCGGCGTAAGCGGCATTGTCGCGACGCTCCGCCTGAACCCCGACATCGTCCCGATAAGCCCGGTTCTCGGATCGACGATCCACGTTCCGATCGGCGATCGCACGTTCACGAGCGCGACCCTCGGGGCGGATCCCGCGATCCAGGGCGACTACGAGCTTCTTTCCGGCAGGGACCCGATCGCGCGGGATGAGATCGCCGTGAACGACGACTTCATTCGCGCGACCGGCGTCAGGATAGGCGACAGCATGCGAGTCACGACCGGTTACGATCCGCAGCTGCGCACATACTCCGACTCGCGAACGATGGTGATCACGGGCCGCGTGAGGTTCCTCTATGGCGCGGCGAACCAGCTCGCCACCGCGATGAATCTCCCGACGGCTC